>JAHWJQ010000005.1 GCA_019348305.1 Actinomycetota bacterium | reverse complement strand
ATGTCGCCGTCTTCGAACTCGACGATGGTGCCGGCGATGGCGTCTTCGAGGGAGAGATCGCCCAGGTCGTTCTCCACCACCTGGTTGTACTGGTACTCCTCCTCGGGCGCCTCGGGGGGGGATGCGGATTCCACGGTCACGTCGCTGCTGTTGGACATGGGGAGGTAGGTAGCCTTTTCTTTCCGGGCAGTTGCGCCGTCAGGGCGGCGGGCGCAGGCGGCGCAAGATGCGCCTCGCCTTTGCAAAGGCTACCTCAGCAGTTCATCCCTTGGCTTCGGCCCAGTTGCAGCCCCAGGCGAGGTCGACCTCGAGCGGGACCCGCAGATCGGCCGCCCCCTTCATCGCCGCCAGGGTCAGCTCAGCGGCGCGGTCGCGTTCTTCGGGCGGAACCTCGAGGATGACCTCGTCGTGCACCTGCAGGATCAGGCGGCTGCCCAGTCCCTCCTGCTCCAACGCCTGGTCGAGGCGGACGATGGCGACTTTGAAGATGTCGGCGGCCAGGCCCTGGATCCCGGCGTTCATGGCCTGGCGCTCCCCTGCTTGGCGGATCCTGTAGTTCGAAGACGACAGCTCGGGGATCTGGCGCCGGCGACCGAACAACGTCTCGGTGTAGCCGCGGTCGCGGGCTTCGGCCACCGTACGGGACATGTACGCCTTCACCCGCGGGAAGGCGACGAAGTAGGCCTCGAGGATCTCCGCCGCCTCTTCGACCGGGATGTTCAACCGGGAGGCCAAGCCGTAGGACTCCATGCCGTAGGCGAGCCCGTAGGACACCATCTTGGCCTTGGAGCGCTGGGCGGTGGTGACGTCAGCGGCCTCCACTCCGAAGATGCGGGCGGCGGTGGTGGTGTGGATGTCCTGGCCGGTGCGGAACGCCTCGACGAGCCCGGGGTCCTCGGCCAGGTGGGCGATGACCCTGAGCTCGATCTGGTTGTAGTCGGCCACGAGGAGCTCGAAGCCGTCGGCGGGGATGAACGCTCGGCGGAAGCGGCGCCCCTCTTCGGTCCGTATCGGGATGTTGTGCAGGTTGGGCTGGTCCGACGACAGCCGCCCAGTGCGGGCCACCGTCTGGCTGAAGGTGGCATGGATGCGGCCGTCGGGGGCCACCTCGCCGAGCAGGCTCTCACCGTAGGTGGACCGGAGCTTTTCGACCTCCCGGTAGCGCAGCAGTTTCTCCACTATGGGGTGCTGGCCCACCAGCTTCTCGAGCGAAGCAGCGTCGGTCGAGTACCCGGTCTTGGTCTTCTTCTGGGGCTGTAGCCCAAGTTCGTCGAACAGGACCGACCGCAGCTGCTTGGTCGAGTTCACGGTGAAGGGGTGACCGGCCAGCTCCTGGACCTCGGCATCGAGGCGGTTCACCTCGGCGGTGAGCTCGGCCACCAGGCTGCGCAGGTACTCCACGTCGACGCGGACGCCGGCGAGCTCCATCCGGGTCAGCACCCGCACCAGGGGGCGCTCGATCTCCTCGTACAGCCGGGTGAGCCCCCGAGCCTCCAGTACCTGGGCCAGCACCGGTGCCAGGCGGGCGACGGCCGCGGCCCGCCGGGCGGCTTCCTCGGCGGCATCGGGGCCGCTTCCGGTCAGGTCGAGCTGTCCCTCCGGTGGCGCGTCCGGCGAGCGCACCTCGACCCCTGCGTAGCGGGGCGCGAGGTCCTCGAGCAGGTACTGCGCCTCCGACGGCTCGACCAGGTAGGCCGCGAGTTGGGTGTCAATGCCGAGGTTGGGCGCGTCCACGCCGACTACCGAGAGCCCGCGCATGAGTGCTTTGGCGTGGTGGGCGTGGAAGAGCCGGCCAGACAGCAGGGCCTCCAGGTGCTTTCTGACCTCGACGTCGGACAGGAACCCGGCGTCGAGCCAGAGCGCCACATCGTCCTCGAGGGCCACGGCCACGCCGTCCAGGGGCGAGCGCCCCTCCACGGCGGACCAAGCCGGTACCACCGCTACCCAGGGAGCGTCACTGTCGGCCCGCTCCCCCAGCAGCTGCACCGCCTCGGCCGCATCCCGTAGCCGGCGTACCTCCACCTCGAGCGGTGCGGCGTCTGGTCCAGGCGACGCCACCGCCAAGCCGGCCGCTGGCCCGACCGCCTCGATCAGGCGGTCCCACAGGGTACGGAACTCGAGGAAGTTGAACAGGTTGCGGACCTCCTCGGTGTCCCACCCCCCCATCTTCAACTCGGTGACCTCACAGTCGACAGGCACGTCGCGCACCAGCGGGGTGGCCTTGGCGTTCTCGCGCACCCGCGCCTCGTGAGCCGCCAGGTTCTGGCGCAGCTTGGGGGTGCACTTGTCGAGGTTGGCGAAGATCCCGTCGAGGTCGCCGTAGTCGTTGATGAGCTTGGCCGCCGTCTTCTCCCCTACCCCTGGCACCCCCGGGAGGTTGTCCGAGGTGTCGCCCCGAAGAGCGGCGTACTGCGGGTAGTCCAGCGGCCGCACCCCGGTGCGCTCGCGGATGCCGGCTTCGTCGTAGAGGACGTAGTCGCTCACTCCCCGACGGTTGTAGAGGACCTTGACATGGGGGTCCTCCACCAACTGGTAGGCGTCGCGGTCGCCGGTGACGATGATGACGTCATCGCCCCTGTCGCGGGCCTGGGTGGCCAGGGTCGCCACGATGTCGTCGGCCTCGTAGCCGGCCAGCTCGATCAGCGGGATGTGGAGCGTCTCGACCACTTGGCGGACGAGGCCCATCTGCTGGCGGAGGATGTCGGGGGCCTCGGAGCGACCGGCCTTGTAGTCCTGCACGAGGTCGTGGCGGAACGTGGGCTCGGGACGGTCGAAGGCGACGGCGATGCCGTCGGGGCGGTGGTCCTTCAACAGGTTGATCAGCATGGAGGTGAACCCGAACACGGCATTGGTGACCTGCCCGCTCGCCGTCGCCATGTCGGTCGGCAACGCGAAGAAGGCCCGGTAGGCCAGGGAGTTGCCGTCGAGGAGTAGGTACTTCGCCATCGGCCGCCCCAGCCTAGGTCCCATGTCGTCGCTCCCCCCGGGCCGCTGAGCCCGCCGGCCTCGCGCTGGCGCCGGTAGTATCAGCCCATGTCCGACGGTTTCCACCCGCCCCTCGAGGAGTACCTGGAGGCGGTCCACGAGCTGGAGGAAGAGGGCACCGAGGTGATCCAGGCCCGGCTGGCGGAGCGCCTGGGGCATTCCGCACCGTCGGTGTCGGAGATGATCCGGCGCCTCCGGGGTGAGGGTTACCTGGAGCCGTCGGGCCGATCCGTCCGCCTCACCCCCAAGGGCCGGCAGCTGGCCGAGAGCGTCGTGCGCAAGCACCGTCTGGCCGAGCGGCTGCTCACCGACGTCATCGGTCTGGCCTGGCACAAGGCCCACGTCGAGGCGTGCCGCTGGGAGCACGTGATCTCCGACGAGGTGGAGGAGCGGTTGGTCGAGCTGCTCGAACATCCCACCACCTGTCCCCACGGCAACCCGATCCCCGGAGCCGGTGCGGTGCGCCGCGACCTGTTCTCGCTGAACGAGTCGGAGCCCGGTGACCGGGTGCGACTGGAGCGGGTGACCGAGCAGGTGGAGATCGACATGGACTCACTCACCTACCTGAGCGAGAACGGCTTCACGCCGGGGGCTGCCGCCCGGGTGCGGGCGAAGGCGCCTGACGGGACATTGACGCTCGAGCTCGATGCCGGGACCATCGCCCTTGGACCCGGGCTGGCCTCCCAGCTCTACGTCGCCGCCGGCTGAACCTGCCTCACTCCACCCGGAGCTCGGCCTTCATGCCGAGGTCGGCGTGGGGCTTGGTGCCCTCCTCGACCAGGCACACGATGGTGTAAGTGCCGGGCTGGAGCGCCACTGCCAGCTTCTTGGTCTTGCCCTCCTCGAACGGCACCAGCGCACCGACGGTCCCACCCGAGGCGTCCTGGACGACCAGCTCGTGCTCGTTGCCGCCCTTGACCTTCGCCTCGAACAGCACGTTCGGTCCCTTCGCCGAGGAGGGAAGGCCGACGAAGGCGTAGTCCTGCAACGTGACACCGATCTTGGTGGTCGCCTCGTCCTCCCCGAAGGCAGGGGCTGAGTCCTCCGACCCGTGGTCGGCGTGGGGGTCTCCGCCTTCTTCCTGGTGCTCCCCCGCGTGGTCGCCGCCGGCACCACCGTCGCCATCACCACAACCGGCGAGGGCCAGGCTCGCGACCAGGGCTGCAACCAGCAGCCAGCGACGTCGCGCCGCGAACCCGCTCACGGCCGCAGCTCCCCCGCGATGATCTGCTCGGCCACTGCTTTCATCCTCGACCTCCGTTGCATCGCGCTGCGTTGGATGAACGAGAAGGCATCGCCTTCTTTCATTCCATGGTCGTCCATCAGGATCCCCTTCGCTCGGTCCAAGACACGGCGGGTCTCGAGCTGCTCCTCCAACCCGTCCACCTCTGCCCGCAGTGCCCGCATCTCGTTGAAGCGCCCCATGGCGACCTCGATGGCCGGTATCAGCTCACTGCGCTGGAACGGCTTCACCAGGTAGGCCAGCACGCCGGCATCCCGGGCCTTTTCGATGAGGTCACGCTGACTGAAGGCGGTCAAGATGAGCACCGCGGCCCGCTGCTCGGCGGTGATCTCGCGGGCGGCCGAGAGGCCGTCGAGCCCCGGCATCTTGATGTCGAGGATGGCCAGGTCGGGGTTCAGGTCGCGAACGAGCCGCACCGCCTCGTCGCCCCGACCGCTCTCCCCCACGACCTCATAACCCTCTTCCTCGAGGGTCTCTTTGAGGTCGAGCCGGACGATGGCCTCATCCTCGGCAATCACCACGCGGACGCCCAAGCTGCGTCGCTCCTTTCTCAGCGGCCTTCGAGAACGAGCCGGTCTAACAGGTCGTCGCGGGCCCGCTCCAGCTCGGCCACCGTGGCGGCCAGCCGTTGGCGGCTGCGGAGCATGGCATCGGCGTGGCGTTGAGCGTCGCGGTGCTCCTGGGCGGCGAGCGGCGTCTCGTCCACCAGGGCCTGCAGCCTCGTCTCGTCGGCGGTGTCGCGGAAGACCAGCAACTGCTCGTCCAGCACGGCGAGCTCCTCGCGGGCGCGGCGCAGCCGGTCGCCCAGCTGGCGGAGCTTTCCCTCGATGGCGGCCCGGGACACAGCGGGGAGTCTAGAGAGCGTCTCCCGCTCTAGCTTTGACCGATGCGCCGTCTGGCACTGCTCGCGCTGATCTGGGGTTGGTCCTTCCTCTTCATCAAGGTGGCGGTGGAAGGAATGACCCCGACAGCGGTGGCTGGTGCTCGCATCACGCTGGGGGCGTTGGTCATGGGTGCCATCCTCCGGGCTCGGGGCGACCACTTGCCGCGCCAGCCGGTCATGTGGCGTCACTTCGTCGTGATGGGCATCGTGCACAGCGCGGTGCCCTTCACTCTCCTGGCCTGGGGCGAGGAGCGCATCACCTCGGCCCTGACCGCTGTGTTGAACGCCTCCACGGCGCTCTTCGCGGCACTGCTGGCCGCCCTCCTGCTCGGCGAGCGCCTCCGCCGCTCCCAGCTCGCCGGCCTCGCCCTCGGCTTCGTCGGTGTGGCGGTCGCCGCCGGGCTCGGTGCCGCTGACCTCACCGGCTCTTCGCTGAGCGGGGCAGCGGCGGCCGTCGCCGCCTCCGCCTGCTACGGCCTCGGTTTCACCTACGCCCGCCGCCACCTCGGCGGTGTGGCGCCCCTCACCGCCGCTGCCGGCCAGCTGGCCGCGGCCACCGTGCTCACCGCTCCCGTGGCCGTCGTGACGACGCTGCGACACGGGATCGACCCCGCGCCGCACCGCCTGCTGGCCGTCGCGGTGCTCGGCGTGGTGGGTACGGGCCTGGCCTACGTCCTCAACTACCAGTCGATCGCGGCTGTCGGCCCGACCCGGGCATCGGTCGTCACCCAGCTGGTCCCCGTGGTGGCCGTGACGGTCGGGGTGGTCTTCCTCCGCGAGCCGTTCCACCTGCGCCTGGTGGTGGGCGGCCTGCTGACGCTGGTCGGGATCGCGCTGCTGCACGAGCGCATCCGGCGGTTCAGGCCGGTTCCCGTCGCCTCCTGAGCGACGGACCCGCGAGCAGTCGCCAGGTGAGGCGCCGATAGTGTCGGCCCGATGCTGGTCGAGGGAATGCCGCTGTGGCTCGCCGAGACCAATGCGTGGATTGTGTCGGCCCAGGGTGCCGGCGGCGAGTGCGTGCTGGTGGACGCGCCGCCCGACCCCCGGGCCATCCTGGAGCGGCTCGAACACCACGGGCTGCGGCTGGTGGCCCTGCTCAGCACCCACGGCCACATCGACCACGTCGGCGGTATCGGCGAGGTGGTCAAGGCCCAGGACCACCCGGTGCCGGTGCGCCTCCACGACGCCGACCGCTACATGCTCGACGACCCGGTGGGCACCAGCGGGGGCTTCGGGCGCTTCCTCGAACAGGCGGGGCTCGACGTGAGGCCGCCGGAGGTGGTCGAGGGGATCTCCGACGGCGAGCGGATCTCGGGGGCGGGCATGACCTTCACGGCCTTGCACACCCCCGGCCACACCGAGGGATCGGTGTGCTTCCTGCTCGACATGGAGGGCCACCAGCCCGTCTTGTTCAGCGGTGACCACCTGTTCAAGGGCTCGATCGGCCGGTTCGACCTCCCTGGCGGCTCGTTCGACAAGCTCATGGCGTCGATGGCGGAGAAGATCCTTCCCCTCGACGACGAGATCGCCGTCCTGCCCGGGCACGGCCAGTCGACCACGATCGGCCACGAGCGCCGCACCAACCGGTTCCTCCTCGAGCTGCGCCAGCAGCTGGGGGAGTCACTCAGCTAGGCGCTTCCTCGGCGAGCGACAGGCCCAGCTGGGCGGCCATGAAGCCCAAGCTGTCGACCTGAAGCTCGATCGTGCGAGAGACGGCCCGGCTGGAGTGGCCGACGCCCTGCTCGCGCCGGATGAGGATCGGGCGCTCGGCCGGATCGGCCGACGTAGCGTGTTGCAGGGCGGCGCACAGCTTGCGGGCGTGCAACGGGTCGACGCGGGTGTCGCCCTCGAAGACCGTGAACAGGACGGCCGGGTAGCGAGTCCCGGCGACGACATGGTGATAGGGCGAGTACGACAGGAGCCACCCCAGCTCCTCGGGATCATCGGCCCGTCCGTACTCGTCGTTCCAGGTCTGGCCGAGACCGAAGCGCTCGTAGCGGACCATGTCGAGCAGCGGCGCGCTGCACACCGCGGCCCGGAACAGCTCCGGGCGCTGCGTTACCGCTGTGCCCACGAGGAGGCCGCCGTTGCTCCCCCCCGAGATGCCGAGGCGGTCAGGCGCGCTGTACCCCTCCGCAACGAGCCATTCGGCGGCCCCGAAGAAGTCGTCGAAGACGTTCTGCTTGTTCTCCCTCATGCCGGCCCGGTGCCATGCCTCGCCGTACTCGCTTCCCCCCCGGAGGTTGGCGATGGCGTAGACCCCGCCCCGCTCCACCCACGCCAGGATCGTGGCGGCGTAGTCCGGGGTGAGTCCGACGTTGAACCCGCCGTAGCCGTACAAGATGGTGGGCCGCGGGCCGTTTCCTGCACCATCGCGGTCGATGACGAACATCGGCACCGGGGTACCGTCGGCCGACGGGACGAAGACCTGCCGCGTCCGGACGCCATCCGGCGTGGTCGCCCCCGGCGGCTCGGCCCAGAGGGTGGCCTCCGGAGCGCCGACGCGATGGTGGAGCACCCGGAAGGGCCGTACGTGGTCGACGTAGCCGATCCAGACGTCGTCTCCACCCCCGGGAGGGCTGGTGACCACCGCCGTCCCCCGCCCCGCGAGGTTCAGGTCGTAGCGCCACGTACCGCTCTCGCGCTCGTGGACGCTGACCTGGCTCACCACATGGTGTTCACGCACGGCCACCACCGCGTCGTCGGTGACCGTGTAGCCGCTGAGTACGTCGTCGCCCTCGGGAAGCAAGTCCTCCCACTGGTCGTACCCGGGCGACTCCGGCGAGCACACGCACAGCCGCCACCGTGGGGCGTCGCGGTCGGTGAACAGATAGAGGCGCCCGTCCCTGCCGACCTCCCCGAAGGTCTGGGCGTCCACGCCCTGCTGCACCGCCCGGAAGGCGCTGTCGCCGCCGAGGTCACACACGTACAAGTCGTTACGGGGAGCGGTGCCCAAGGCGACGCTCACCGTGAGCCACCGGCCGTCCCAGGAGGTGGCCGCCCCGAAGTAGGCGGTCTTGTCCATGCCCTCGCCGAAGAGCACCTCGTCGTCGGAGCGGGCGCTGCCCAGCCGGTGTCGCCACACCCGGCGGTGGAACTGCTCCTCCCCCGGTGGCAGCTGTTCGTCGGGGAGGCGGCCGACGTAGACGAGCTCGGTGCCCCCCACCAGCCAGGCGACGTCCGGGCCCCGGCCGAGCAGGATCGGCCCGTCGACGACTTGGGCGGTGGCGACGTCGAGCACTTGCAGCACGCCCTCCTCGCGCCCGCCCTCAGAGGTCACATAGGCCACCAGGTCGCCTTCCTTCGACGGTGCCACCAGATCGAGGGTGGTCGTGAGGGTGGGGTCGATGGCGGCGGGATCGATCAGGACCCGCTCGCCCTGGCCGTCTTCGCGAACGACGTAGACGGCGTGCTCCTGTTGCGGCGCGCGGCGCCGGAAGAACATGCGAGGACCGAGCACCGTCGGCAGGCCCACCAGCCCGGGGAGCAGGGCGGCAAGTCGCGCCCGGAGGGAGTCGCGGCCTGGCACCTCCTCGAGCGCCGCTCGGAGCAGCACGTCCTGCTCCCGGCTCCACCGCTGCGTGCGAGGGTCGGCGGGATCCTCCAGCCACCGGTACGGGTCGGCCACCGCACGCCCGTGCAGCACCTCGACCAGGTCCAGCCGCTCGGCGTCGGGGTAGGCCATGGCGCAGGGTAGGCGTTTGCCGGGACGGCCACGTGGGGATCTGGCCTAGATGAGCGTGAAGACCACCAAGCGTCGGGCGGCTCGACGGGCGTCTCAGAGCCCGTGGCCGGCGCGCATCGCCCGGGGCGGCCTCGTGACGCGGGGCCTGCTCCATGGCCTCGTGGGCGTCATGGCGCTGCGCATTGCCGCCGGCAACCCCGAGGAGCGGGCCGACCAGAAAGGGGCGCTGGGCGCCGTGGCCCGCCAGCCTCTCGGGCGGCTGCTCGTGTTGGCGCTGGCCGCCGGCCTCCTGGCCTATGCCGTCTGGCGCCTGCTGGAGGCGGTGACCGACCCGGAGGAAGAGGGCGGACTCCAGCGGGTCGGCCTCGCCGGGCGCGGCCTCCTGTACCTCGCCCTGTGCTGGACAGCTCTGTCGTTCGTCGTCAGGGGCGGCAACGCTCAGGGCGGCCACGAGCAACAGGACATCACCGCCAGGGCCCTCGCTTTGCCGTTCGGGCAGGTGCTGGTGGTGTCGGTGGGCCTCGTCGTCATCGGCATCGGGATCTGGAACGGTTGGAGGGCGTTCAGCCGCTCCTACGAAAAGGAGCTCAAGGACTACGAGATGTCGCGGGAGCAGCGACGCTGGACCAATGGCGTTGCCCGCCTGGGCCTCTTCGCGCGCATGGCCGCCTTCGCCCTGTCCGGGGGGTTCCTGGTGCGGGCGGCCCTGCGCTTCGACCCTCAGCAGGCCGTGGGCCTCGACGCCTCCCTCCATCAGCTGGCGGCCAAGCCGTCGGGGCCTCCGCTGCTGGTGTTCGTGGGCGCCGGCCTCATCGCCTTCGGGGCCTTCCAGCTGTTGCTGGCGCGTTACCGCCGGGTGCTCGGCTCGTAACTAACCGGGGGGCACCGCCAGACGTTGGCGCACGGGATGGTCCTCGTCGAAGTGCAGCTCCTTTTCGAGGTGCACGATCATGCCGGCCTCGGGCTTGGAGGTGAACTGCACCCGGTCGACGAGCTCTCGGATGAGCGCGAGCCCCCGGCCGGATTCGGCCGTGACCTCGGCTCGGATCTGGCCGGCGTTCGTGTAGTCGAACCCGTCACCGGCGTCTTTGACCCTTATCGTGCAGCGGGCATCGTCGATGCTGATCTGCACCTCGTACTGCACGCCGTCGTTGGCGTGGTCGAGGACGTTGGTGCACGCCTCGGTGAGCGCCAACGTGATGTCGCCGAGGCAGCCCGGCTGCACCCCCACCTCACCCAAGGCGAAGCTGCAGATGTGGCGCACCACCGGAACCGACAGCTCGTCTCGGGGGAGGCAGAGCGAGAGGTTGACCTCGAGCGGCATCACCATTGCTTCTTCCCGCCGCCGCCAGAAATTACCCAGACCGACCTCCATATCCCAGCACCGGAAGGCGGTCTCTCAGCTAGGCTGGCGCCGCGCGGCGGTGCTGGAATCGGCAGACAGCGACGGCTCAAACCCGTTGGTCCGCAAGGACGTGTGGGTTCGATCCCCACCCGCCGCACACAACGCGGGCGGCCGTCCATGTCCGGGCGGACGGGTTACGTGAGGGAGTCGGCCCACGCCTGGTGGAGGACGCCGTAGCGACTGGACGTCGAAGCGAGCAGCTCTGACGGCGCCCCGTCCTCCACCACCTCCCCACCCTCGACCACCAACACCCGATCGGCGATCTCCACGGTGGAGAGGCGGTGGGCGATGATCACCGCGGTGCGCTCGGACAGAAGGGTTCGCAGGGCGCGCTGCACGAGGCGCTCCGAGGGGATGTCGAGCGAGGAGGTGGCCTCGTCGAGGATGAGGACGCGCGGGTCGGCGAGAAAGGCACGGGCGAAGGCCACCAGCTGGCGCTGGCCAGCAGACAGCCGGCCCCCCCGTTTGCGGACGTCGGTGTCGTAGCCGTCGGGCATGGCGGCGATGAAGGCGTGGGCTCCGATCACCCGCGCCGCCTCCTGCACCTCGGCCCTCGTCGCCGTCGGCCGCCCGAAGGCGATGTTGTCGGCCACCGAACCCGAGAACAAGAAGCTCTCTTGGGTGACCATCACCACCGCTCGCCGAAGTGTCTCGTCGGAGAGCTCGCGCACGTCCACTCCGTCGAGCAGCACCCGTCCCTCTGACGGGTCGTAGAACCTGGCCACGAGGCGGGCCAGTGTCGACTTGCCGGCGCCGGTGGGGCCGACCACGGCGATCGTCTGGCCCGCTGGGATGAGGAGGTCGACGCCGTGCAGCACCTCCGTGGAGCGGTAGGCGAAGCGGACGCCGTCGAGGCGGACCTCCCCCCGCGGTTGCGACAGCTCGACCGGGGAACTCGGCTCGGCCACCGCAGGCCGCTCCTCGAGCACCCCCGACAGCTTCTCCAAGGCGGCCGCGGCCGACTGGAACAGGTTGTAGAACTGGCTCAGGTCCTGGACCGGCTCGAAGAAGCGGCGGACGTAGAGCATGAAGGCGGCCAGGGTTCCGAGCGTCATGTCGCCCCCCAGGACCCGGTAGCTCCCGACCAGCAGCACCAGGGCCAAGGTGACCCTCCCCATTCCTGCCACGCCGGGGCCGTAGATCGCGGCCAGCCGGTTCGACCGCAGGTTTGCATCCAACAGGCGGCCGTCGAGGTCTTCGAAGATGGCCTGGTTGCGGCCCTCCCGGCGGAAGGCCTGCACCGCCCGGATACCGCCCAGGGACTCCACGAACTGGACGATCACCAGGGCCACCGCCTCCCGGGTCTCCCGGTAGACGTCCTCGGCGTGGCCGCGGAACCAGCGGGTGAGCAGCATCACGAACGGAAAGACGCCCAGCGCCACCAGGGCCAGCTGCCAGTCGAGCACCAACAACACGATCGTGATGCCCAGGATCGACAGGCCGCCGGTGGCAACCTCGAGCATCCCGGAGCCGAGCAACTCCCAGATCGCCTCGACGTCGGAGGTGAGGCGGGAGATGACCCGGCCGGAGGTGTAGCGGTCGTGAAAGCTCAGGCTGAGTCGTTGGAAGTGGTCGAACAGGCGCCTCCGCAGGTCGAACAGCACGTCCTGGGCCACCCTCCCCATGACCGACAAGAACGCGTACTCGAGCACCGCCCTCACGACCACGACGACTGCGAACACGGCCACGATCACCACCAGTGGCCCCAGCCGTCCGTCCTCGCGGATGGCGGGGATGCCGCGGTCGATCCCCGCCTTCACCAGGACGGGCCCGCCGAGGCGGGCCAGGGTCTCGAACACGATGACGACCGCGGCAACGGACAGTGAGCGCCGGCGAGGGCGTAGCAGCGACGACAGCAGGCGCCGGCTTCGTCCCCGGAGAAACCCGCGGATGCTCGACGGGCGCTCCTCAGCCTCTTCGGCGGCCACCCCCCGCCACTGCTCGGGTGACGGCGCGCCGCTCACGCGGACCTCGCCTCAGTGCGAGGGGCGCCTCGGCGAAGGCCGGGCTCCTCCGCCTCCTGAGCCAGCACCGCTGCATACGCGGGAACGCGCTCCATCAAGTCGCTGTGGCTGCCGGTGGCGGCGATGGTGCCGTCGTGCAGGAAGGCCACCCGATCGGCGAGCGCCAACGTCGACGGCCGGTGCACCACGAGCAGGGCGGTGACCCCGGCCAGGACGGATCGCAGCGCGTGCTCCACCAGAGACTCGGTGTGGATGTCGAGGGACGACAGTGGGTCGTCCAAGACCAGCACCCGGGGCCTGCCGATGATGGCCCGGGCCAGCGCGAGTCGCTGGCGCTGCCCGCCGGAGAGGGACAACCCCTGCTCTCCCACCCTGGTGTCGAGCCCCCACGGGAGGTCGTGCACGAACGTCGCCTGGGCCGTCGCGAGCGCCACCTCGATGTCCTCGTCGGAGGCATGGGGGGAGCCGAGCAACAGGTTCTCCCGCACGCTGGCAGAAAAGAGGGTCGGTTCTTCGAAGGCGACGGCGACGTGGCGGCGCAGTGACGCGAGCGTGAGGTCTCGCACGTCGATGCCGTCGAGGGTGACGCGCCCCATGGTCACGTCGATGAGGCGCGGCACCAGGGCGGCGACGGTGGTCTTGCCCGACCCCGTCAGGCCCACCAGCGCCAGCGTCTCTCCCGGGCTGATGTCGAGGTTGACACCCCCCAGGACCCACCCACCGGCCTCGTCGCCGGCGCTGGGGTAGCGGAAGCTGACGTCTTCGAACCGGAGCCTTCCCTGAGCCTCCGACAGGTGGGTGGCGCCGGGGGCATCGGCGATGGCGGGAGCGATGTCGAACACCTCGAAGACCCGTTCCGCCGCCGAGCTGGCCTCCTCGGCCATGGCCAGGATCTCGCCCAGCGACTCGATGGGCCAGACCAAGAGGACGAGCAGCGACACGAACGCCACCAGTCCACCAAGGGTGAGCGAACCACGGCCCACGGCCACCGCGCCGCCGAAGAGGATGGCTCCCAGCGTGAGATTCGGGATCATGTCGATGAGGGCCCAGAACCGTGCCCGCAGCCGCACCTGCTCCATCGAAGCGGCGTGCAGCGCCCCCGCTTGGCGGAGGTACTGCTCGCCCACGAGGCGGCGACGTCCGAAGGCCTTGATGACACGGATGCCGGTGGCCCCCTCTTCGACCAGGGTCGTCAGGTCGCCGTCGAGGTCCTGCACCCGGCGCGAGACGGCGAGGTACCTCGCCTCGAAGCGCCGCGACATGATGAGCAGGGGCACGGCCGACAACGCCGTGATGGCAGCGAGCAGCGGGTGCAGCCGCGCCATGAGGACCAACACGATGGCGAAGGTGACGGTGTTGACGACGAAGAAGACGAGCCCGAAGCCGAAGAAGCGCCTGATGATCCGACAGTCGCTCATCGCCCGCGACAACAGCTGTCCCGATTGCCAGTTGTCGTGGAACGCGACCGGCAGCCGTTGGAGGTGGGCATAGAGGTCGTCGCGCAGCCGCCGCTCGAGCCCGAGGGCCACCCGGCCGGCGGTCAGCCGGCGAGTGAAGGCGGCGAGGCTCTCGGCCAGACCCAGCGCCAGCGCGGACCCGGCCAAGACGACGATCCCCCGGCGGTCGCCCCGGGCCAGCGGCCCGTCGATCACCGCCTTGACGACGAGTGGGACAGCGATACCCATGCCCAGTCCGCCGGCGGCCACCACGGTGGCGAAGACCATCTGGGCGAGGTACGGACGGAGGTAGGGCTTGACGCGCCAGAGCGCGGACTTGCGCATCGGGGCCACCTTCTAGGCGCGGGGGCGACCGACCTTATCTGCGCCCTCCCCCGTCGAAAACTGATTTCGGCCTCGCCCGGCGGGCCCCGGACTACGACGAGGGGCCGCTCGGGCCCTGGTCCCTCCGCTCTGAGGGGCCGCTCGGGCCCTGGTCCCTCCGCTCTGAGGGGCCGCTCGGGCCCTGGTCCCTCCGCTCTGAGGGGCCGCTCGGGCCCTGGTCCCTCACGCGTTCCACATGGGTGAGGGCGTCGCGGAGGCCAGAGATCCACTCCGACTCGTTGTCACCCACCAGCTTCACGCACCACGCGAGCGCCTCGCTGCGGCTCCGGGCCACGCCGGCCTCGACCAGGGTGTCGAGGACCATGCGCTCGTGCTGGCGGAGCCGGGTCATCACCGGGACGCTGAGGCTGGTGAAGTGCGCGACTCGGTCACCACATCGGGCCCCCCACGCCACCTTGCGTCCGAAGCGGTGCTCGGCCTCGCTGGCGATGCGCATGCGCTGACCGCGTGTCTCCTCCCGGAACCGTTGGATCCGGGACGCGGCGGCGGTGGCCGCGGCCGCCGGGGTCGCTTCGTCGTCAAGGGCGACCTCCGGAAGCGTCCCCACCACCAGGACCTCCTCGCGGTCGATGGTCACCTCAGGAGCTCCGGTGAACCAGCCGTCGGGGAGGCGGCCGGCGAACCACCCCTGCACGGTGTCTCGCTGCTCAGCTGTCGTCCTCATGATTACAGGATTACACCATTGCACCACGTACGCAACGCCGCACGTGGACCGCTGCCGAACGGGGTAAGGCGCGCGTATGTCCACTTTTGAAGCGACACCGGGGAGCGAGCAGCACGAGCACGAAGCGGTGGTGCACTCGCACCGGCACTTCCACGTCACCCACAACCACAACCGGCTGACCGGGGGGTTCGACCACCTGTGGTCCGAACACGAACACGAGCACGACCATGCCCCCCTGAGCCACGCCCACGTCCCCCACCAGGACTTCGACCGCGAGCACGAGGGCGAGGCCCACGTCCACAACCACCTCGATCCGACCGACGAGCGAATGTCGGAGTCGCCGGCGAAGAACGCTGGCGGTGCGAAGAAGGCGGCGCCGGCCAAGAAGGCGCCGACCAAGAAGGCCACGGCCAAGAAGGCAGCCGACGGGGGCGGCTGATCCCCAACACGGAGCCGCCGCCGTGAAAGAATCAGAGGCTCATGGCGGGAAGCAGGGCGGCCGATGTCTTCACCGTGACCTGCACGCGTCGCGCCCGTCGCGGGGTCACCGCGCTGCAGCAGGTCCGGCGGCTGGCCGTCGTCGTTGTCCTCCTCACCGCTGGCGCCGACCCAGCCTCGGCCAAGCCCGACCGGCCGCCCGAGCCGCTCCCGCCGGCCACCCCCGGCCCGCCGCCCGAAGACGACACGCCGCCCCCTGCACCTCCGGCGCCCCCGCTCGCTCCCCCGGGAGCCGACGAGGCCGGACGGGCAAGGGCAGCGGCCGAGGTACGGGCGGCCGAGGTGGCACTCAAGGCGGCGAAAGCAAAGGCCCGGGCCAAGGAGCGGGCGCTGCAGCCGTTCCAGCGCCGGCTGGCCACGTCGCAGGCCCGTATGGCCCTCCTGGGCGAGGAGGAGCGGCGGGTGGCCGAGGAGCTGGCCCAGGCTCGGGGGAAGGTGCGCAAGCTGGCCGTGGCCGGCTACGTGCACGGCGGTGACGCCCTCCCTGTCGACTACCTGCTGCGGGCCAGCGACCCCGCCGACCTTATGCGGCGGCGCTCGCTCGTCAGGTCGGCCGCCGAGAACCGCCAGGGCACCGTGCGGGAGTACGAGGCGGCCGGCCGGGCCGTGAGCGGTGAGCTACGGGAGGCGGTACAGGCGCTCGACGATGCCAAGGCTGCCTTCGCCCAGGCGGAGTCAGAGGCAGCGTCGGCGGCGGCCATCGCGGCACAGCTCGAAGCGGAGCTCGAACACCGCCGCCAGCTGCTCGACCTGGTGGCCGCCGCGGCCCCGGCCGTGCCTTCGGACATCCCTCGTCTGTTCCTCGACGCCTACCGCAGCGCGGCCGCAACCCTCGCCCGCAGGTCACCGAACTGCCGCCTGAGCTGGCCCGCCATCGCCGCCATCGGCAAGGTGGAATCGAACCACGGCCGCTACCGGGGCGCACTGCTCGCTCTCAACGGCGACGTCTACCCCCGCATCCTGGGCATCCCTCTCGACGGCACGCGCTCGGCTCTGATCCACGACACCGACCTCGGCCACCTGGACTTCGACACCGTGTACGACCGGGCCGTCGGGCCGATGCAGTTCATCCCCTCGACGTGGTCCCGCATCAACGCCGACGGCAACGGCGACGCGATCCACGACCCCAACAACGCCTACGACGCCGCCCTCGGCACCGCCGCCTACCTGTGTCGAGCGGTTCCCGCCGGCGGTCTCGACACCGACGAGGGACTGCGGCCGGCGTTCTTCTCCTACAACCACTCCGACGCCTACGTCGAGATGGTGCTCGGCTGGGCCCACACCTACCGAGAGATGGCGGCCGCCGGCCTCTGAGGCAGGACTCAGAACAGCGGGTAGATGAGCGGCCCGGCGGCCGTGCCGCCCAGCAGTACGAGCAGGCTCACGAGCAGGAGGATGATCACGATCGGAGTGATCCACCACCGCTTGTTGTGACGCAGGAAGTACCAGAACTCCGACAACATGCCGGTGCGGCGCTTGCGGGCCTCTTCGGCAAAGGCGCTCTCCGGCTGGCGCCCGGGCTCGACCGGTTGGGGCTCATCAGGCACGGGCCACCTCAGAACTGGCGAAAGTACCGGCGGACGTCGCGCTCGGGTTCGCGAGACGTCCAGTAGGAAGGGGCGGCGGGGTCCCACTGGCGCTCCATGGGGTCCTCGCGCAGGCGACGGACGAGCAAGCCGATGGGGGTGACGACGCCGAAGAACACGGCGCCCAGGATGACGTGGGACACGGCCCAGGCGATCGGATAGGTGACGTAGCTCCACCCCACGAACACGGCCCGGCGCAGCGGCGGGCGGGCGAGGTACACGACCACCACGGCCGCGCCGGCGGCCCAGATCACCGACGCCGCCGTCGACGAGCCGCTGCGGTGCCCGATCGTCCAGCCGAACACGGCCACGAAGACCGGCAGCAGCAGCCCGAAGGCGCGCAGGTCCTTGGCGCTCGGGTTCCTGTTGACGTCGACCAGTGCCACGAGCGGTCAGTCTGGCGCGAACGCGGCCAGGTAGCGCTCGGTGTCCTCGGCGGTCGACCCCGGCTGGCGGTCCTTGTGGAGCACGAAGTCCTCGAGGACCAACACGTCCATGTCGGTGGCCATGAAGCAACGGTAGGCATCGGCCGGCGTGCAGACGATCGGCTCTCCCCTCACGTTGAACGACGTGTTGATGAGGACAGGGCAGCCGGTTCGGGACAGGAAGCTCTGGAGCAGCCGGTGGAACCTCGCGAAGCGGTCGCGGTCGACGGTCTGCACACGGGCCGAGTAGTCGACGTGGGTCACGGCCGGGATCTCCGAGCGGACGACCCCCAGCTGGTCGAGGCCGCGGGCGCTGCCATCTGCGAGCGGCGGGCACCGCTTGGCTTCCGCTACCGGCGCCACCAGGAGCATGTAGGGGCTCTCGTGGCCTTGAAGATCGAACCACTGGTCGGCATGGTCGTCGAGGACCGAGGGTGCGAAGGGCCGGAACGACTCGCGGAACTTGATCTTGCGGTTCATGACCGACTGCATCTGCGGGCTGCGGGGGTCGCCCAGGATGCTGCGGCTCCCCAGGGCGCGGGGGCCGTACTCCATGCGCCCCTGGAACCAGCCGACCACCTTGCCCCCGGCCAGCTGGGACGCCACCTCGTCGCAGAGCGACTGCTCGTCGGTGAAGACGTCGTAGTCAGCGCCGGCGTCTTCCAGCACAGTGCGGATCGCGGGCGGGTCGAAGCGGGGGCCGAGCAACGAGCCCCGTTGGCTGTCGCGGGCGGAAGGGGCGCGAGGCTGGTCGAGCAGCTGGTACCAGATGAAAAGCGCCACTCCCAAAGCGCCGCCGGCGTCGCCTGCCGCCGGCTGCACCCACACCCGCTCAACCGCGGTCTCACGCAGGATCCGGCCGTTGCCGACGCAGTTGAGGGCGACGCCGCCGGCCAGGCACAGGTCGCGTAGACCGGTCGTCTCGACGGCGTGGTTGGCGCAGCGCACCATGATCTGCTCGGTGACCTCCTGGATCGAGGCCGCCAGGTCCATCTCTCGCTGCGTCAGCGGGGACTCCGGCTGACGCGGAGGGCCGCCGAAGAGGTCGTCGAAGCGCCGCGAGGTCATGGTGTTGCCCTGGCAGTAGTTGAAGTAGCTGAGGTCGAGACGGAACGAACCGTCCGCCCGCACGTCGACCAGGTGCTCGAGGATGCGCTCGGCGTAGACAGGCTCCCCGTAGGGCGCCAGCCCCATGAGCTTGTACTCCCCGGAGTTGACCTTGAACCCGCTGAAGTAGGTGAAGGCGGAATAGAGCATGCCCAGCGAGTGGGGGAACCGCAGCTCGCGGTGCAGCTCGATCCGGTTGCCGCGACCGGTGCCCACGCTGGCCGTCGCCCACTCCCCTACCCCGTCCAGGGTGATGATCGCGGCCTTCTCGAACGGGGAGGGAAAGAAGGCGCTCGCCGCGTGCGACTCGTGGTGCTCTGTGAAGACGAACCGCCCGCCGTAGCCACCGCGCAGGCCCCGCCGCAGCTCCCTGGTGAGATGGAGCTTCTTGCGCAACCACAACGGCATCGCCCGCATGAACGACGGGAACCCCGACGGGGCGAAGGCCAGGTAGGTGTGCAGGAGGCGGTCGAACTTCAAGAACGGCTTGTCGTAGAAGCCGACGTGGTCCAGCTGTGACGGCTGGAGCCCCGCTTCGGCCAGGCAGTAGTCGATGGCGTGCTGCGGGAAGCCCTCGTCGTGCTTCTTGCGGCTGAAGCGCTCCTCCTGGGCAGCCGCCACGATCTCACCGTCGACCACCAGGGCCGCGGCCGAGTCGTGGTAGAAGCCGGAGATCCCGAGGATGGCGGTCACCGGCTCAAATCCTCCCCGGCTCGGCCAGACGAGCGGCCAGGCGCGGCGCCAGAAGCTCGGCCACCCGGCGGTGGCCCACCGCGTTGAGGTGGCCGTCGCTGAAATGGGCTGCGTCTCGGAACTCCCGAGGGTCGGCTGTGGAACCGGCCGGCGGCCGCTGCGCCTCGTCCACCCGCACCACCTCGATGCCATCGGCGACAAAGCCCGCCTCATCCAGCATCGGCAGCTCGTCGTCACCGGCCAGAAGGACCAGTGGCGCCCCATCACGAGCGGTGGCGGCCGCGAGCTGGCGGATGAGCATCGACGTCAGCGTATGGGCGTAGTCAGGCGCCGGCTCACCTGCCGGCGCCGGCGTGGCGGACGGCGGGCCCTGCGGACCGGGCGCCGCCGTCGGTTCGGGCGAACCAGCGCCCGCCGGCGGCGCCTGCTCCCCCGGAGTGCCCAGGTTGTAGATCTTGTGGACCAGCGCCGGGTTGCGCTGGAGGCGGGTGGTCACGAAGCTCAAAAAGGCGGAATGGTCCGACAGCCGGGTCTGCAGCCAGCAAAAGGAGCGGGTGCGGGCCGTGTCGAGCCTCCTCACCCGGAAGCGATCGTCGAGCCGGTAGGCCGAGCATTGCGGGTACCGGGGCACCGGCCGCCCCACCAGCGAGAGCGAGCCGTCGGGTTCGGGGGTGAAGGCCGCCTTGCCGAAGGGACGGCGCATGCGGTGCAACGTGGTGTTGTCCTCGGGGTCGTTGCGGGTCTCGTGGAGCACGACCAGGTCGGCCCGGAGCTGGCGGGCCCGCTCGCGGTAGTAGAGGTACGCCTGGTCGGTGCCGTAGCCCCTCACCCCGGCGTTGACCACCTGGACCGGTACGCCGAGGGCCTCGGTCAGCTGCTGTTCGAGGAGGGCGCTGTAGGTCTTGTCCTCGGGCACCTCGAAGCCGGCGACGAAGGAGTCGCCGAGCACCAGTACCCGCTTTCCGCCCGGCGGCACCGGTGCCAGCTCCCCGCCCCGCAGGCCGATGCTGTTGATGCGCACGGGGGTGCGGAACTGGACCGGGAACGGCCGCGGGCCGACGAAGGTGTCGCGCGCTCCCGGCTGCTGGGACCAGCCGAGCAACGGGTCGTGCCGCCAGAACAGCTCGGGCTTGGAGTACGCGCGGTGGATGGGCTCATAGCCCGCCACCCTGAACCCGATCTCGAGCAGCACCAGGCACACCAGCGTGGCCAGAGTGACCGCCGCCAGCCTCGTTACCAGCCCGCGAAAGCGCCGGCGGCGGCGCCGGTGCGGCTGGTCCCCCGACTGCAGGTCGCGGGGGACCGCCGGCCCGGGCATTGGTCAACCCTACTTCTCAACGTGCCGAGCGAGGGTCACCGCGCGCTCAGCGGAGTCCTCCCGACGCCCGGAACGTCTCGCTGAACAGCCGGCCCACCTCGGCGTGGCCCGCGGTGCTGGGATGGAACCCGTCAGCGGCAACCAGAGAGGCGAAGCGGCCCTCCCGCTCCGCCCGCTCGCTGGCCGCGTGCAGGTCGACCAGCACCGCTCCCTCGCGGGTCACGACCCGGGCCGTGACCTCGTTGTAGGCCTCCACCCGCTGGTCGGCCATGCTGGCGATGAACGGGCCGAAGCGGGCCACCACCGGGAGCTGATCGATCTCGGGGGTGTTGGCGACCAGCACCGTGGGCTCGCCCCCCCGGCGGAGCTGGTGCACCAACTGGCCCAGTTGCTCCTCGTACCGCTCGGGCGCCACCTGGTCGATGATGTCGTTGACGTTGAGCCAGATGGTCACCAGGTCGGGCTCGAGCTCGAGCGCTCTGGGCAGTTCCTGGGCGAGCGCCTCGGCAGTGTTCACACCTTCGATCCCAAGGTTGACGAAAACGGTGCGCGGCGGCAGCGCCTCGCGCCGGAACACCTCGGGCCACGCCTGGCGCCGCGGGTCGTCGGCCCCCACCCCCACCGACTCACTGGCCCCCACGGCCACGTAGACGGGCGGCGGCTCTTCCGCGGGGGCGCCGGCTTGCTGGCCATCAGCCCCCCGGGAACAGGCGCCCACGGCGAGTGCCGCGACGACCGCGCAAAGCCGGCGACCTAGCCTGCTCCTCATGACCGACCTGACAGGGGAAGTCACCGACCTGCTCCAGCACCTCATTCGCAACGCCTGTGTCAATGACGGCACGGCCACGTCGGGCCAGGAGTTCCGCAGTGCCGACCAGCTGGAAGCGTACCTGGGTACCAGCGGTTTGGAGATCGAGGCCTACGAACCGGTAGGAGGCCGCCGCTCGCTCGTCACCCGCATCGAAGGCAGCGACCCCTCGGCCCCCACTGTCTGTCTCATGGGACATACCGACGTCGTGCCGGTCAGCCCCGCCGGCTGGCGCCGCGATCCCTTCGGTGGCGAGCTGGTGGACGGAGAGGTCTGGGGCCGCGGCGCCATCGACATGCTCAACCTCACCGCCTCCATGGCCGTGGCCGTCCGCCACCTGGCCCGCAGCGGCTTCCGTCCCCGCGGCACCCTCGTCTACTTCGCGGTGGCCGACGAGGAGGCGGGCGGCCACCAGGGCGCGGAGTGGGTCACCCGGCACCACTACGACGCCGTGCGCTCCGACTACGTACTGACGGAATCGGGGGGCATCTCCCTGCCTGGGGGCCCTTGTGTCACGGTGACCACCGGAGAGAAGGGGGTGGCGTGGCGCCGATTGCGGGTGACCGGCACGCCGGGCCACGGCTCGATGCCCTTCGGCAGCGACAACGCCCTGGTCAAGGCGGCCGAGGTCGTGCGCCGACTGGTGGCCTATCGGCCCCGGGCCCAGGTGACCGATACCTGGCGGGCCTACGTCGCGGCACTCGGGCTTCCCGACGAGATAGCGGCGGGCCTGACCGACCCCGAGCGCGTCTGGGAGACGTGTGCCTCGCTCGCCGACCCCCGGTTCGCGGCCATGGCCCACGCCTGCACCCACATGACCTTCTCCCCCAACGTGGCGCAAGGAGGGGTGAAGACCAACGTCATCCCCGACGTCGTCGACATCGACGTCGACATCCGCACCCTGCCCGGGGAGAGCGCCGACGACATCGCCCGGAACGTGGACGACGCGCTCGGTGACCTCGCGTCGTCGGTGACGGTGTCGGTGCTGCAACAGGCCGAGGCCACGGACTCGCCGATGGCGACGCCGCTGTGGGAGTCGATCAACCGCGTGGTGCCCGCCTTCGTCCCCCGGGGGTCGTTGGTGCCGAGGACGAGCACGGGCGGCACCGATGCCCGGTTCTTCCGGGAAAAGGGGGCGGTGGCCTACGGCTTCGGGCTGTTCAGCCCCACTGTGACCTATGAGGAGTTCGCCACGCGGTTCCACGGCCACGACGAACGGGTCGACGTGGAGTCGCTGCGGCTCAGCACGGAGATGTGGATCGCCCTCGTCCGCGACCTGATCGGCTGACCCCTCACCTCGCCTCGTGGCTCTCGCGAGGGTTCTGGGGAGCTTTCCGCACCCCTAGGGTGCGCGGACATCCCCAGAATGCGGAGGGGGTGACACGGCGACCAGGGTGGTGGCGTACCGGGGCTCTTTGTGGCCCGGTTGACGGTCGAGGAGCACCACCAGGGGCTCCTCACGCTCTGCCAGCCGGGCGAGGTCTCGCTCGACGGCGCCGGCGTCGTCGAAGTCGGCCATCCGCTGCGTCCGTGTTCGCAGCTCGGCCAGGGTCTGGGGCCCCCGAAGCATGAGCACGGTCACCAGGGCCAGCTCGCGGCGGTCGAGACCCAGCACCTCGTCGAGCACGTGGCGGTACTTCGCGGTGCGGTTGCCGCCGCCGGCGTGCAGGACCCGGGCCAGCCCCTTGGCCCGCAGGGCGGACAGCGTCTGCTCCACCGTCGCCGGCGAGTAGGAGACGACCGGTTCGCGGTTGTTCGACTGGTTGCAGGCATTGACCAGGGCGTTGAGGGTGAGGGGGTAGTACTGCGGCGTCGTCAGCTGCTTCTCGGCCAGGCTGCCGACAACCCTCGCCTCCTCTGGGTTCAGCTCGTGCATGGTCAGGCAGTATTGACGCGGCGGTAGGCCTCCGCCGTCCGCCCTTCGGCGAGACCGCCTACACCGGCGACCATGCGCCCCCACCCCCGGATCATCTCCTCCAGGGAGTCGGGATCGGGCAGTTGACTGGCGTGGCAGAGCAACGCCTTCATCTTGCGATCGAGGTTGTCGGTGGTGTCGACGAACACATCGGGCTCGGGGCCCCCCATCAGCCACACCTCGGCCACGGCGTGGGCGCCCAGGCCCTCCTCGAGCAGCTCCGGGAATGCGAAGTCGTTGCGGGCGTCGGGGTAGACGGCGCACAGCGCCGCCTCGCCCACGGCCAGGTGGTCGGGATGGCCGGCATAGATGCGGTCCCAGTTTCGTTGGGGCGAACTGCACACCACCCGCTGGGGGCGGACCTGGCGGATCACGCGGGCCAGGTCGCGCCGCAACTCGAGCGAGACGACGACCCGGCCGTCCGGATAGCCGAGGAACTTGACGTCCCGCACCCCCAACACCTCCGCCGCCGCCTCTTGCTCGGCCCGGCGGATGCCAGGGATGTCCGAGCGGGGGATGGTGCGGTCGAAGCCGCCGGCGTCGCCGTCGGTGACGATGCAGTAGGAGACGTCGATGCCGCGGTCGGTCCAGCCAGGAATGGTGCCGCCGGCACCGAAGTCGACGTCGTCGGGGTGGGCGGTGATGACGAGGACGCGCTCGACGTCCCGGTCGTCCAACGGGGGCACAGCCAGACCCTACGCGCCGTCGCCGTCGCGGCGGTGCCCTACCATGCAGGCATGGGGAGAGGCGCACGCTCGAAGGTCCGCGAGAAGAACGACCGCATCAAGGCCAAGAAGACCCGCGACAAGCGCAAGGCCCAGCAGGCCGGCGCCGCCCGGGCCGACAAGCAGTAGCGCTCAGCTCACCGCGCCA
This sequence comes from Actinomycetota bacterium, assembly GCA_019348305.1. The sequence goes on along the minus strand of JAHWJQ010000005.1, from coordinate 2,986 downwards.
GTGGTGGCTGGGCGCCCGAGGGCCAGGATGGCCATGTCGTCGCGGGGTTGACCGCCGACGAACCGGGTGACCGCAGCATCGAGCGCGGCCACCACCTGGCCCGGCTCGAAGCCGGCGCAGCTGCGCAGCACCTCCTCCACGCCGCCGGTACCGAACTGGTCGCCATCGCGGCGGGCCTCCACCAACCCGTCGGTGAAGAGCACCAGCAGGTCTCCGGGGCGCAGCTCGAAGGTGACCACCGACAGCTCCACGTCGCGCACCACCCCCAGCAGCGTGCCCGGCCGCCCGACGGGCTCGACCACCCCGCTGGCCCGCGCCACGAGTGGGAGCGGGTGACCGGCAACGCAGACGCGGCCCCGGACCCCCTCCCCCGCCGGCTGCAACGTGAGCAGGCAGATGGTGAGGAACCGCTCCCCCTCTTGGAGCACGGCCTCGTTGAGGGCCCGCAGCACCTGTTTGGGGTTGCGGAGGGTGAGACTGCCTGCTCGCACGGTGTAGCGCGCCAGCGCAGTGAGCGCCGCCGCGGCCGAGCCCTTGCCCTGGACGTCGCCGATGGCCACGCCCCAGCCGGTGCCCCGCAGGGGGAACACATCGTAGAAATCGCCACCCACGAGAACGCTGTCGCCCGGGGTCTTGTAGGTCGCCGCCATCTTGAAGTGGCGGATGGAGGGCAGCGCGGGCGGCAGCAGGCTGCGCTGCAAGGTGCTCGCGATCTCCCGCTGGGCTTCGTAGGCCCGGGCGTTGTCGAGTGCCATCGCCGCCCGCCGGCCGAGGTCGGCGGCCACAAAGAGGTCCTGTTCCCCGTAGGGCGGGCCGGTGCCGCGGGCGAAGGTGATGGCCCCCAGCGTGCGGCCGCGGGCGGCGAGGGGCACGAGCATGGCGGTGCTGAAGCCGAGCTCGAGGACGAGCTGGCGGTAGCCGTCGGCCTGGGGCAGGCGGGCCACGAACTCGGCGTCGACCAGGGAGATGAGCTGCGGGCGGCCGCTGCGGATCACCTCGGCCACCCCGGTGCGGGCGCTCGGGTCGTGGCGCTCCGACTGGCGGAGACGTTCGGCAAGATCCTGCTTGTCGGGGTCGGCGTGGGCGATGGCCACCCGCGAGAGGCTGATCCCGTCCTGGTCGATCACCACGATGCTGCACCAGTCGGCCAACCCGGTAACCGCCAGGCGGGCCAGCTGGTCGAGGGTCTGGCTGGAATCGAGGGTGGCCAGGAGGGCGGAAGCCTCAGCAAGCAGCGCGAGGCGTCGCTGCGCTTCCTCAGCCTGGTGCACGGCGTTGCGCAGCTCGATCTCGGTCATGACCGAGCCGGCCAGCTCGCAGAGGATCTCCAGCTCGTCGTCGGACCAGGCGCGGACCTCGCTGTCGATGACGCAGAAGGCGCCGATCGGGTGGCCATCGGGGCTGAACAGGGGCACGCCGGCGTAGGACCGCACCCCTAGTTCCGGGATGGCCAGATTGGTCGCCACCCGCTCGTCTTTCGGTGCATCGGCCACCACCAGCGGTTCGCCGGAGGTCACGACGTGTTGGCAGAACGACTGTGAGAGCGGGGTCTGGCGCCCGTCCGCGACGGGACCCGTCAGCCCGGTGAAGCTCTTGAAGTACTGGCGGTGATCGTCAACCAGCGACACCAACGACACGGGCGCCTTGAGCAACCGGCTGGCCAGCCGGGTGAGGCGGTCGAACCCGGGGTCCGGCGGCGAGTCGAGCAGCCCCGTGCGACGGAGAGCATCGAGGCGCCCAGCGTCGTCGAGCGCCTCGCCTCCGTCTGCCATGGAGCCAACCTATCGGCCGGGCGGGGAAAGCCGAGGGCGTCGCAGCCCTCTTGGAGGTGATCTCAGCCGAAGCCGGCAGAGCGCAGCTTGCCGGGATGGCAAGCCAGCTCGAACCACACCGTCTTACCGCCGGGGTGGGGGTCGACCCCCCAGCGCTCGGCCACTGCAGCCACGATGGAAAGGCCGCGACCGCTGGTGGCGTCGAGGGGGGCGTTCGCCCTCATGGGGAGCCGGCTGTTCTGGTCGGTCACGGCCACGCGGATCGAATCTTCCGTGACGGCCATCCTGACCACGAACTCGGTGCGGGCGTGGAGCACCACGTTGGTGACCAACTCGTTGGCCAGCACGAGCGCGTCTTCGGCCGGGACGCCGGCGGCGGCCACGGAGTCGGCCACGAACCGGCGCGCCGCCCGCGCGCTTGGCTCGTCGGGCTCGAATGCCCGCTCTACCTCCAGCAGTGTCTCGTTCACAACGGTCCCCAGACCCGCCGGCGGTGGTGCAGCCGTACCGTCGGGGTACCCGCTGGCCCCTCAGGTCAAACTCTCCCGGGGGGCCTGCAGTGCGGACCGCGGCCCCGTTGCTCGGCCAGAGGGTGCAGCACCGCCTCGCTGATGGCCCGCAGCTGTGCCACCTGCTCCGGGGTCAGGCGGTCGAACAGGTGGCTGCGCACGCCCTCGACGTGACCGGGCGCGGCCTGCCCCAGCGCGGCCCAGCCCTCATCGGTGAGACGGGCGATCTGGCCTCGCCCGTCGCTGGCACACGCTTCCCGCGTGACCCAGCCGAGCTGTTCGAGCCGAGCCACCGCGTGGGAGAGGCGGCTGCGCGACGAGCGGGTCAGCTCCGCCAGCTCGCTCATCCGCATGGCGCGCCCCGGCGACTCCGACAGCGAGACCAGGATCTCGTAGTAGGTATGGGGAATGCCCGCGTCGCGTTGCAGCTCGCGATCGAGCTGGTCGAACAGAAGCTGCGTAGCGCCCAAAAAGGCCCGCCACGCCCTCTGTTCTTCATCGTCGAGCCACCGGGTGCTGCCCACGACCCCATTCTACCGGAATAGTTGAACGGTAAACCGGTTTTAGTGGGCACAGAACTTCGTGCAGAAGGAGGCCTCCCAATGCCCATCACCCGCCTCAACCATGCCGTCCTCTACGTACGCGACGCCGACCGGTCGGCCCGTTTCTACTGCGAGGTGCTCGGGTTCAGGCGGCTCCCGATGG
>JAHWJQ010000059.1 GCA_019348305.1 Actinomycetota bacterium | reverse complement strand
AGAGGATGCCGAGGAGGAGGATCACGATGAACATGAGCATCTCGACCAGGGCCAGCGCCCCCTCCTCGACGAACACCACGGCCCACGGGTACATGAAGACCATCTCCATGTCGAAGGCCAGGAACAGCAGGGCCATGGCGTAGTAGCGCACGTGGAACCGGCTCCAGGCGTGCACCTCCAGCTGCCCGCCGCCGACGAAGGGCACCCGCTCGGGCGCCGTCAACATGGCGGGGTCGAGGGCGAGGCGAAGCCACCGTGTGGACAGGACGGCTAGGCCGACGGCGACCACGACCGTGAGTGCGCCGGCGAAGGCAGCCACGGCTCAGGAGGCGTAGTCGGCCGGGTTCGCCTCGAACTCCTCGCGACAGTCGCTACTGCAGAAGTAGTAGGTGGTGCCTTCGTGCTCGGCCTTGTCGGGCGCCTCGCTCTCCTCCACCGTCATACCGCATACCGGGTCGATCGCTGCCATGGGGCTCTTCCTCCTCGTCTCTGCGAACACCGCCGTTCCTCCAGGTGCGCCGCGAGTCTGCCACCCGGCGGCGGTGGTTTCCACCCCAGGGGGGGTGGGGTACGATCCGGCGAGCCAGGCGGTGGTCCTGGATGGAGGCGCTGTGCATGACGTGATCGTGATCGGCGGTGGCCACAACGGCCTCGTCGCGGCCTGCTACCTGGCCCGGGCGGGACGCGACGTCCTCGTCCTCGAGGCCTTGGACCGAGCCGGTGGGGGATCGCGCACCGAAGAGCGCGTCCCCGGCTACCGCTTCGACATGCACTCGGTGGCCCACAACATGATCAACATGACGTCGATCCCCCAAGAGCTCGACCTGGCCGGCGCCGGGCTCGACTACCAGGAGATGGACCCGTTCTCCATCGCTGTCCACGCCGACGGGCGTCGCGTCCGCTTCCACCGCTCGGTGGAGGCCACGATCGACTCCATCGCCGAGTCGAGCCCCGACGATGCCGCCGCCTACCGTGAGTTCATCGCGGCGGCCATCCCCATCGTCGAGACCGTCCTGCCCGCCATCCGCGGCGAGGCGAGCCTGCGCGAGGTGCCGGGCCGCCTGCGCAGCCTGGTGCGCGCGCTGCGGCGCGAGCCGCTCACCACGGTGCGCGACCTCCTGGGCCCCTACGACACCCTCCTGCGCCGTCGCCTGGCCAGCGACCTCACCCGGGGCCCGGTGGCCGCCTTCGCCGCCCACGCCGCGGCAGGCCCGACCCTGCCCGGCGGTGCCATGTTCGGCTTCTGGCAGGCCGCCTACCACCTGTTCGGACAGTGGCACCCGAGGGGAGGGGCCCAGGCGTTGGCCGACGCCCTCCTGCGCCGCCTGCAGGCGCTCGGCGGGGCCATCCGCTGCGCGGCTCCCGTCGAGCGGATCGAGGCACGTGGGGGCAGGGTCACCGGCGTCGTGCTCGAAGGCGGCGAGCGGATAGCGGCCAAGACGGTGGTGACGGCCATCGACCCCAAGGTGGCGTTGCTGGGGCTGTTGGACCCACCGCTCGACGGTCGCGCCGGTGCCGACCTGGCCGCCGCCCGCAGGGGCAACGTCGTGCAGGCCCTCGTCCACGTCGCTACCGACCGCCTGCCTCCCTACCCGGATTCGCGGCCCGGTGACTGGAACGGTCTGCAGAGCTATGTCGACAGCCTCGATGAGCTGAGCGCGGCGTGGACGGCATCGGAGGCCGGGCGCCTCCCCGACCCCCTGCCGCTGTACGCCTTCACCACCTCGGCCCTCGACGACGCACTGGCCCCGCCCGGCCACCACACCGTCTACCTGGCTTGTCCGGCCGCACCGGCGCGCGTCGAGGGCGGATGGGGCAAGTGCTGCGACCACTTCGTGGAAGCTGCCCTGGCGACGGTGGAGGCCAGGGCGCCGGGCTTCCGGGCGTCGATCCAGGGTGTGGCGGCGTGGACGCCCGAGGACATGCAGTCGGTCGAGCGCTGGCCCGGCGGCCATCCGATGCACCTCGACATCGCCCTCGACCAGCTCGGCCCGCTGCGGCCCACCCGTCGCCTCGGCGGTCACCGCACCCCGGTGGCCGGGCTGTACATCTCGGGCGCGGGGACGGCGCCGACCGGAGGCATCGTCGGCACCCCGGGCCGGCTAGCGGCCGAGGCGGTGCTCGAAGATTGGGACTGACCAGTTGACGACCCGCCTGGTGGTGATCTGGCTGGTGGCGGCCGTCGGCCTCGGTTCGCTGCTCGTTGCCGCCCGCCTCGCCCGGGAACCCCTCGACGACCCGGATCCGGCGTGGCAGCGCCCGGGTTTTCTCGACGCCGGCGAACTCCCCGTCCCCGCCCCTCAGGTGGCACCGGGGTTCCCCGCCCCCGGGCGCCCGACAGCGGTCATCTTCGAGCGGGCCGATCGCCTGGCAGAGCTGTGCCACGCTCTGGCCACTTCCGCCCTGGCGCGCAGGGCGGCGATAGCGGTGGTGGTGGTCGACGCCCCGTCGGGTGGCTGTAGCGCCGCCGACACCGTCGTGGGCGACGCCGGCGGTGCCCTCGCCGGCGCCTACGGGCTCCGGACCCCCCGCGGCGGCGGCCCGCCGGTGGGCTACGCCGTGGTCGACGCCGCCGGCGCCATCCGTTACCGCACCCTCGACCCCGAGGTGGCCGACCAGCTCGGCGAGGTGGGCACGATCGTGGCGGCGCTGCCGTGACCACCCCCGCCGCCGCCGAACGAAGCCAGGTCGTCCACGTGTGCCTGTGGTGCGTCATCGCCGTCCTCGGCGAGGTCGGCCTCTACGCCTCCTACCGCGGCCACGACGCCCGCTTCCACTGGTTCACCCACTTCTTCGTGGGCGCCTCGGTGGCCCTGGTGGTCATGGCCGTGGTGGCTCTCCGCACGCGCCGGGCGGTGCCGCTGGCCCTGGTGTGGCCCTTCCTCGGCCACGTCGTGGCCATGTTCCCCGACTTCCTCTTCACCGCCGGCATTGCCCACGAGCGGTGGATGGACGTGTTCCTCGGCCACATCAGCACCCACTTCGTCCCCGGCCGCAACGTCACCTGGTTCGTGGTGTTCCTTGTCGCCCTCGGCTCCTACCTGGCCGTGCTGGCCAGGGTGTCTCCGGCGCAGAGGGAGCGAGCTTCGTGGTGAACCCGACGGTGGCAGCAGCGAAGAGCAGCAGTGCGGAGATGACGTAGACAGCCCGGACGTCGACGAGGTCGGCGAGGACGCCGCCGACGGCGAGGGACAACAGCCGCGCGCTGTTCCACAGCACGTCGTAGAAGGCGAAGGCGCGCCCTCGGGTCTCGGCGGGGACGAGGGTCTGGAGCGTCGACTGATAGGCGACCATGCCCGTCGAGGTCGACATGCCGTAGGCGACGAGGGCGCCGCCGGCGACGACGGGGTTGGGCACGCCGGCGAGCACGAGGTCGACGCCCCCTCGCACGGCGAACGGTCCGAACAGCCAGCGCGTGTCCGCCGGGCGGACGAAGCGACGTAGCAGCAGCGGACCCATGGCGGCGCCGGCTCCGATGGCACCGAGCAGCAACCCGAAGCCGCCTGGCCCGACGCCGAGCCGGCGTTCGGCCAGCACGACGAGCAACCCGCCGGTAGCGCCGGCTGACATCGAGGCCAGGACCTGGACGACGGCGAGCCGGGTCAGCAGCGCGTCGGCCCGCACCGCCCGCACGCCCCCCAGCACGCCGGACCAGCCCCGCACGACCAACTCCGCCGGTGTGCGCCCACCCTGCAGTCCGATGAGCAGCAGCGCGGAGGCGACGAACGTGGCCGAGTTGAGGGCGAAGGCCACTTCCACTCCGTAGGCGGCGATGACGAGGCCGGCCAGCGGCGCCAGGGCGACCTGGGCGACGACCGCTGCGGTCCACATCGCGCTGTTGGCGGCGACCACCTCCTCCTCGCCGACCACCTCGGGCAGCAACGACCCGGCCGCCGGGTTGAACACGACGGCGCCGGCGGAGAGTCCGAAGGCCACGACGTAGGCGACAGCGACCGAGTCGGTGGCGAGCACGAGCACGAGGGCGACAAGGGCGCGGAACAGATCAGCGCCGACCATCAGGCGCCGTCGCGGCAGGCGGTCGGCGGCCAGGCCGGCCACCGGGCCGAGCAGCAGCACCGGCGCCACCTCGAACATGACCGCACCGGCGACACCCACGCCCGACCCCGTGAGTTCGAACACGAGCACGACCAGCGCCACCGTGTTGAAGGCGTCGCCGGCCCGCGAGACGGTATGGGCCAGGAACAGCCGGCGGAAATCGGGAGCGGCCCGGAGGAGGTGAAGCACGGCCTCAGTATCGCCCTCGCTTCTCCGGGCCGGACTGGCGCTGGTGAGGTTCTGCTCGAGGGGGCGCCGGACAAGGGTCTCGGCCGGCGCGGACTACCCTTCGCCCGATGGCGAAGACCGACGCTGCGGCACCACTCAGGGCCCGTGACCGGGTGGTGGCGACGCGGCCGCTGCGAGGGATGCCGGAGGGCGCCGCGGGCACGGTCAAGGTGGCCAACGGGCTGACCTGGGACCGCTACTGGGTGCAGTTCGACAACGGCCTGTGGGTGGGCTCGGTGAGCGGGTCGGACCTGGTGAGGGAGCGGGACTGGGAGGAGTTCAAGCGCCGGCGGGCGGAGGAGGCGGCCCGCCCCAGGTCCGAGGCCAAGCAAGAGGCGGTGGCCGAGGCGGCCAGTGCGGCCGGTGGGGCGGCGGCCGGTGGGGCGGCCAGCAAGGTCCCTGCCCACCTGCTCGAGCGCAGCCAGAAGGCGAGGGCCCGCAAGGCCGGCGGCGGCGAGTGAACGTTCAGGACAGGCGCTGGTTGGCCGCTGCCGCCATGAGCAGCAGCCCGCCGTCGACGACGAAGGATGCACCCGTCACGTAGCTGGCCTCTGGCGAGGCGAGGAAACGAATGGCCGCGGCGATCTCCCGGGCATCTCCGGGACGCCCGAGGGGGATCCCCGGTCGGTCCTGGGTGGACGGGTCAACGTCGTGCTGGCCCGTCATGGGCGTGGAGATCTCTCCGGGCGCCACCGAGTTGACCAGCACTCCGTGGCTGGCCAGCTCCAGGGCCATGACCTTGGTCAAGAGCCCCAGCCCGCCCTTGGCCGCGCTGTAGGCGGAGGAGTTCTCCAGCGGCACGTGCTCGTGCACCGAGGTCACGTTGATGATGCGGCCCCCGCCGCCGGCCACCATCCGGCGGGCGGCCGCCTGGGCGCACACGAAGGCGCCGGTGAGGTCGACCTCCAACACATGGCGCCAGTCGGCAAGGGTGGTCTCGAGGAACGGTGCCGGCCGGCCGGTGCCCGCGTTGTTGACGAGAACCTGGAGACCACCGAGCGCCTCGGCCAGATCGTCCACCACGGCGGCGCCCGAGGCGGCCTCCCGAAGGTCGAGCCGGCGCACCTCTGCCCTCCCCCCGGCTGCCTGCACCTCCTCGGCGGTCCCTCTGGCACCCGGCTCGTCCTGGTGCCAGGTGATTCCCACGTCATGGCCGGCTTCGGCGAGCACGACGGCGGTGGCTTTGCCGATGCCGGAATCGGCGGCGGTGACGATGGCGACCGGTCTGGGCACGGGGGTTCCCTACCCGGGGCTTGTGCTCCCGAACGCGCCAGCCGATGCATCGGTATCGTGGCGCACGCTTCTTTAGGAGATCGCATGACGGATACCCAGGGTCAGGGCAGCCCGGTTGCGCCATCCAACAACGTCTCGGCACTGGTGGAGGCCATCGACGCCCGAGCACGCCAAGCCGGTTCGGAGGGAGCGGCGACGCTGCTACGGGGGACGCTCGGTTCGGTTTCTGAGGTGCTGGCGGCGATCCAGGATCGCCTCGACCACCTCGAAGAGGTGCTCACCGAACGGCCCGATTCGGCCACCGCCATGAACGAGAAGGTGCAGGAGGGGCTGGTCAGCTTCAACGGCCGTCTCGCTCGGCTGGAGGAGGCCTTCGTACGGGCGGTGGAGGACAGCGGGTCGAGCACCGACGCGGTGGTGGACCAGCTGCGCCAGACGGTACTGACGGCCCTGCACGACGCTTCCGCCCGCGAGCCCTCGACGTCAGATCAGCCTGCGGTGTCGGCCGGGCTCACCGACTTGGCCGAGCGTCTGGGGCGCTTGGAGGAGGGCCTGGCTGAGCAGGCCGGGCTCACGCGGCAGCTCTTCGACCGGCTCGGCGAGGCGCAGTCGGCGACCGAGCTGGCCAACCAGGTCAAGGAGGCAGTGCGCCGGGAGGCGGAGTTGCTCACCCAACGGGTGGCGGCTCTGGCCGTGGGTGTCGAGGCCTCGCGGGCACTGCTCGAACAACACGTCGAGGAGACCGAGAACTCACTCGGCCGCAAGGCGACCGAGGTCACCCGAAGGCTGGCGTCGGACCTGGGTTTGCGGGCCCGCCGGGGCGGCCAGCAGGGAGGGGGTCGGCGTGACCCCCGCCAGCTCGGGCCCGGTTCCTAGAGAATCTCTTCGTCCCGCACGATCTGGCGCTCGCGCACCACACCCCTGCGGCTGCTCACCACCGGCTCATCGACGACGTCTCGGGTGACCGCCGTGCGGCGGTAGGCGGTACCGCCGAAGCCCATGCGGTCCCAGAACAGGAACGACGCGGCCAGCCCGATGGCGCCGACGATCATGAGGATGACGCCTACCGCGTTGATGTCGAGCCCGCTGGCCTGGAAATTCACCGCGAACGCGAGGATCGCTCCGAGTGCCAGCAGAAAGATGCTCACTCCGATTCCCACTTCGGTCACCTCCTGGGGCCGCATTCGCGCCCTCCGTTGCCGTTCGGCTACGCCTGTTCCCCATGCAGCAGCGTTGCTAACCCCCGTCATGGTCGGCGGCCCAACCCAGGAGATCTTCCGCGTCCCACGCGTTGACCACCCGCTCCACCGCCACCTCGCACTGGGCGGCGCGGGCGCACCCGTAGGGCAGCCAGTCGAGCTGGCCCGGTGCATGGGCGTCGGTGTCGATGCTGAACCGACAGCCCGTCTCGACGGCCAACCGGAGGAGCCGCAGCGGCGGGTCCAGTCGCTCAGGGCGGCTGTTGACCTCCACGGCCTTGTCGAAGCGCTGGCAGGCGGCGAAGACGAGCTCGGCATCGAATGACGACTCCGGACGCCCCCGGCCCACGAGGCGCCGGCCGGTGCAGTGGCCGAGGATGTCGAGGTTCGGGTTGGCTATCGCCCGCACCATGCGCCTCGTCATCGCCGGGGCCTCCATGCGGAGCTTGCTGTGCACGCTGCCCACCACAACGTCGAGGCCGGCGAGCACCTCGTCTCCCATGTCCAGGGCCCCGTCTTCGAGGATGTCGACCTCCATGCCGGTGAGGATGCGGAACGGCGCCAGCTGCTCGTTGAGCTCGGCCACCACGTCGAGCTGGCGTGCGAGCCGCTCACCGTCGAGGCCCCGGGCCACGGTGAGGCGTCCCGAGTGATCGGTGAGGACCATGTAGTCGTGGCCCAGGTCCCTGGCCGTCTCGGCCATCTCGCGGATCGGGCTCCCGCCGTCGGACCAGTCCGAGTGGGTGTGGCAGTCACCGCGCAGCGCCGCCCGCAGCCCTTCCCCACCCGTCGCCACCGGCCCGGGGTGCTCGGCCTGGAGCCGTACCAGGTAGGCGGGGCACTGGCCGGCGAGGGCCTCGACGATGACTCGTTCGGTCACCTCTCCGACCCCCGCCAGCTCCCGCAGCGTCCCCGCTGCCGCCCGGGCCTGCAGCTCGTCGATGCCGCGGTCGGCCGCGGTGGCCGCCGCCGTGCGGAAGGCCCGCACCCGGTACGTCGGCTCCTGGGCCCGCTCCAACAGAAAGGCGATGCGTTGCAGCGCCTCGACCGCTGACAGCGGGCCAGCCGCCGGCTCCGCCTCAGTCGTCGTCGCCCTTGCCCTTCCTGCCCTTGCCCTTGCCCTTGCGCTCGTCGTCGTCTTCGTCGCGCTCTTCAGCCTCGGGGGGAGGCGGTGGCTCGGTGACGGGCGGGGCGGTGGTGGGGGGGCTGAAGGCGTTGGGGTCGACGCCGGGCACCCGGCTCACGACCATGCGCATGCGCTCGACCGCCGCCGCCGTCAGCTGGTTGGCGTCTCTCCAGGCCGCCAGCTGGGTAAGGAAGGCGTTGGCCTCGGGCGCACCGCCGCCCCGTTCGACGGCATCGGCCAATGACCGCAGGCGCGCTTCGGCCTCGGCGCTGGCCGGGCCGTCGGCCGTTCCCAGCTCGTCGGCTACCTCCCGCAGGTCGGCGGCCACCCGCTCGCCCGGGCCGGCCGGGCGCGACGCGACCACCAGCACGAACAGCGACAAGAGGAGGAGCGAGCCGACCACCACGGCCGCCACCACCCGCCGGCGACCAGTAAGGAGGCCGGCCGGCAGCAGCGAGCGGCCGCCGGCGCCGGCCACGCCGCTCGGCGGGCCGGGCCCCGGCCCGCCGGCGCCGGACGCCGGCAGGACCTCGGTGGAGTCGCCCAGCGGCGCCGCCACGGTGGGCTCGGCGGCCACCACCGCGTTGGCGACCGCACCACCGGGGCCCCGCAGGGCGCCAGCCATGTCGGCGGCGCTGTTGAACCGCTCGGCAGGGTCCTTGGCCAGGGCCCGTTCGATGGCCGACACGAGCCCCGCCGGTAGGTCCGGGCGCAGCTCGCTCAGCGACCGCGGCGCTTCGTGGGTGATGGCGTAGGCCATGGCCACCGGTGTGGGACCGGCGAAGGGCTTCTGGCCGGCCAAGGCCTCGTACAGCACCACGCCCACCGCGTACAGGTCCGACTGCAGTGTCGCCGGCTGGCCGTTCAGGCGCTCTGGCGCCAGGTAGGCGGGCGTCCCCACGAGCTGGTTCGTCCCGGTGAGGTCGGTGGCGGCTGCCACCTCGAGGCTCTTGGCGATGCCGAAGTCGGCGACCTTGGCGCAACCGTCGGCGGCGAGCAGGATGTTGCCCGGCTTCACGTCCCGGTGCACGATGCCGGCGGCATGGGCCGCTCCCAGCGCCAACAGCACGTCGCCGGCCACCCGCAGGAGCCAGGCCGGCTCGACCGGTCGGTTGGCGATGCGGTCTCCCAGCGTCTCGCCCGGCAACCTCTCCATGACGATGAAGGGCGTGTCGCCTTCCTCGCCGGTGTCATAGATCGCCACGACGTTGGGGTGGGCCAGGCGGGCCGCACTGCGGGCCTCGGCCTCGAAGCGGGTGCGCACCCCCGGCTGGGCCGCCATCTCCGGGCGCAGCATCTTCACCGCCACCGGCCGGTCGAGCCGCTCGTCGAAGGCGTCGTAGACCTCCGCCATGCCACCGCGGCCCAAAAGTTGGCCTAGGCGGTAGCGACCGGCCAACAGGGTTTCGGCGCGATGGGCGGTCACGGCGGCAGCGTACCCAGCGCTCCCGGCGGCAACGCCTGCGGTCCCGGTGCGCCACACCGGGCAGTACCCTCGTGCCGCTGTGCACCTGCTCGGTCGCTACCTCCTGACACTGTTCCTGGCCGCTATCGGTCTGGTGGCCGGTCTGTTCCTGCTCACCCGCCCGGCGAAGTCGATCGCCGGGGCCGGCCACAGCCAGGAGCTCCCGGCCGCCGTGGAGCTCAACCAGCTGTCGCAGCGCTCCGTCGTGTACGACCGCAACGGCGGCGTCCTGGCGGTGCTGCACGCGGAGGAGAACCGTTCCCCCGTCACCCTGGAGCAGGTCCCCGAACACGTCATCAACGCCATCCTCGACGTCGAGGACGACCACTTCTACGATCATGGCGGGGTCAACCTCCGGGCCATCCTCAGGGCGACGCTGGCCAACGTGGAGTCGGGCGAGGTGGTCCAGGGCGGCTCGACCATCACCCAGCAGCTGGTGAAGAACTCGCTCCTGACGCCGGAGCGAGACGTCGGCCGCAAGGCCAAAGAGGCCGTCCTCGCCGTGCGCCTCGAGAACCAGATGTCCAAGCGCCAGATCCTCGAGCAGTACCTGAACACCGTCTACTTCGGGTCGGGCTCGTACGGCGTGCAGGCGGCGGCAGAGACCTACTGGGGCATCCAGGCCGGGGAGCTGACGGCCGAGCAGGGAGCCTTCCTGGCCGGGCTCATCCGCAACCCGGTGGGGTACGACCCGTTCAAGCGGCCGGACGTCGCGCGGTCGCGGCGGAACTACGCGCTCGACCGGATGGTCATCCGCGGCCACCTCCAGCCCGAGAAGGCCGACGAGCTGAAGAAGGTGGCCATCCCTTCCAAGCCGTTCGATCCGCTCAAGAGCCGCGACGACTACTTCCTGGAAGAGGTGAAGCAACGCCTCCTCGACGACAAGCGTCTCGGCACGACTCCGACGGAGCGCTACAACGCCCTCTTCCGCGGGGGCCTGCGCATCGAGACGACCTTCGACCCCCGCCTCCAGGAGATCGCGGAGCGCAAGATCAAAGAGAAGATCCCCAACACCAAGGGCCGGTTCACCCCGGCGCTGGTGTCGGTGGAGCCCTCGACCGGCGCCGTCCGTGCCATGGTCGCCGGCGACGGCTTCGAGGACGCGAAGTACAACCTGGCGACGGGTCGCGGCGGTAGTGGGCGCCAGCCGGGCTCATCGTTCAAGACCTTCGTGCTGCTGGCCGCCATGGAGAACGGCTATGGCCCCAACGACATCGTGAACGGCTCCGAGCCCTGCCCGGTCCGCATCAAAGGCGTGAAGCCCAACCCGTACAACCCCGAGAACTACGAGGGGGCCAGGGGCTCGGTCGGCCCCATCTCCAGCGCCACCGCCAAGTCGCTCAACTGCGCCTTCATCCGCATCGGCCTCGCCCTCGACGACAACCCCTTCGAGTCCGTCGAGGAAGTGGCGGACATGGCCCGGCGCATGGGCATCCACATCTCAGAGGATCGGGAGTACGGGCCGTCGATCAGCCTCGGATCGGTGGAGGCGACCCCGCTGG
>JAHWJQ010000058.1 GCA_019348305.1 Actinomycetota bacterium | reverse complement strand
TCTCACCTTTTCGATCAAGGTGAGTTGGACTCCCTCGAAGTCGAGCGAGGTGACTGGCTATCGCGTCGAGATCGGCACCACCAGCGGCGGCCCCTACCCGACCGTGGCCAACATCTCCGGTAACGCCACGAGCGCCGTCACCTTCGACGGCCTGCTCGGCGGCACCCCCTACTACGGCATCGTGACGGCCACCCGGGGCGACTGGACGAGCCCGCCGACATCGGAGGTCAGCGTCCTCACCCCCGCCTCCTGCGCGGGAGCGTAATCTGGTCAGCCCCAGCGACGCTGCAACGTCCTAGAGGATCCAGCGGTGCCGGCGGTACCACTCGACCGTGCTCCCGATGCTCGATGGCAGGTCGCTCTGCGCGAAGCGGAACCCGGTGCTCAGCAGGGCGCCGATGTCGAGGCGGTTGTTGGGGTTGACCTTGCGCATCAGCCGGAAGCGTTCCTTGCTGAGGAGGATCTCGTCCTGCATTCCCTGGGCGAGCATCTCGTCGCGCGCCCGGGCCCGATCTTCGTACCGAAGACCGCACTCGGGGTCGTCGCTGAGCTCCAGCGGCATGGTGAACAGATCGGCCAGGATGCCCGCGAGCTCGTGGCTGGTGGGATAGGTGTCGAGGCAGATGTTGAAGGCACGACCTGGGCTGTCGGGGTGGCCGACGAGGTGGAGGCAGGCGCCAACCACGTCGTCGACGTGCACCAGGCGCTGCTCCACCGGCTCGCGGTGCACCTCCACGGTGTCGAGACCGGCGAAGTGCTCGATGGCCACATCGAGCACGGCGCTGCCGAGGAGCTTGGTGTTGCCGGGGCCGAACACCGACACCGGGCGCACCACCACCACCGCGAGGCCCTCGCCGGCGGCGCGCCACACGGCCTGCTCTGCTCCCCACTTGGCCTTGCCGTAGCTCCGGCTCGGGCACGGCTCGACGTCCTCGCGCACAGGCAGGGGCAGCTGCACCTCTTCGCCGTAGACGGAGGTGGAGCTCATGTAGAGCACCCGCTCGACCCCGCAACGCCGGGCTGCCTCCACGAGACGCGTGGTGCCCTCGACGTTGGAGTGCCACATCTCATCGTCCGATGACCGTGAGCTCGACGCCCCGGCGAGGTGGAACACATGGCTCACGCCCCCCACCACTGCGTCGAGGGGTTCGCGCCCCGCCAGGTCGACGGAGTGGTGATCGATGTCCTCGGCCATCCACGACGGCCGGCCGCTCCTGGCACAGGACCGGACCTGCCAACCCTGTTCCACCAGGGCGCTGATCAGGTACCGGGCGATGTAGCCGGTACCTCCCGTGACAAGGGCCGTCGCCGTCATCGGCCGGCTCAGCTCGGTTGGATGGTGAGGGGTGCCACTGCCTCGCCCCGCAGCACGCGGATGGCCAGTTGCCCATTGCTGAGCGTGGCCTCGACGGCGCTGCCGAAGCCGTCGGGGATGTCCACCTCCCGCTCGTAGCCGCCGTAGTCCCACTCGTTGATGAGGTAGTCCTTGTTCGGCGAGGCGCTGCGCAGCCGGGCCCAGAACCGCAGCTTCCCTGGCTGCAGCTCGACGGTCACGTCCCCCGGCGTGACCGCCGGAAGGGGAGCGACGACCACGAGGGCGCCCGTCGTCTCATAGACGTTCACCGGCACCCGTTGCGGCCGCATGTTGGCTTCGGCGGTCGCCGTCGCTTCGACGACCTCCTGGTGGCTGGGTTGCTCGCTCGCCATGGCGAGCACCGTAGCGCCATGCTGGGGCCATGGAGATCGAAGAGGCCCGTTCCTTCCTCGCCGACAACCACCGCTCGGTGCTGCACACGGCGAGGGCAGACGGCTCGCCCCAGCTGTCGCCGGTGGTCCACGCCGTTGATGGTGAGGGTCGCGTCTGCATCAGCACCCGCGAGACTTCGATGAAGGTGAAGAACCTCCGCCGCCGACCGCGGGCGGCGCTGTGTGGCCTGACCGACGGGTTCTTCGGCAATTGGGTGCAGATCGACGGCCCCGTCGAGATCATTGCGTTGCCCGAGGCCATGCAAGGCCTCAAGGACGTCTACCGCAGCGTGGCCGGCGAACACCCGGACTGGCAGGAGTTCGAAGCGGCGATGGTCAAGGAGCAGCGTGTCGTGGTGCGCATCACGATCGAGCGGGCCGGGCCTCAGAAGTCGGGCTGATGCCGGCTGCCCCGGGCGGCCCCGGCCCAGGCCCTCCTCGGTAGCATTCGGCGGTGGCTGTCCGCGACGGCATCCGGCTCACCGGGTGAGCTCTGCCGGCCAGGTCGTCTGGCGGCCCCCTCCCGACGCGGTGGCCACCACCAACGTCGGGCGGTTCTTGACGGCGCAGGGCCTGGCCGGGTTCGAGGAGCTCGTGCGGCGTTCCATCGCCGAGCCGGAGTGGTTCTGGCCGGCCGTCATCGAGTTCCTGGGCATCCCCTTCGCCTCGCCCTTCGACCGGGTTGTCGACACCAGCGACGGGATCGAGTGGGCCAGGTGGTTCACCGGCGGCCGGCTCAACCTCGCCGACGTCTGCGTCGACCGCTGGGCCGCGGCCGCCCCCGACCGACCGGCGGTGCTGTGGGAGGGAGAGGACGGCAGCACCCGGCGCTGGACGTACGCAGAGCTGCGCCAGGAGGCCGACGGGCTGGCGCGGCAGCTCCACGCCCGGGGCGTGGGGCGGAGTGACGTTGTCGGGATCTTTCTTCCCATGATCCCCGAGACCGTGGCCGCCCTGGTGGCAGTCATGAAGCTGGGAGCGGTGTTCCTGCCGCTGTTTTCTGGGTACGGGCCCGAAGCCGTGGCCGGAAGGCTGCGCGACGCGGAGGCAAAAGCGCTGATCACGGCGGACGGGACGTACCGACGGGGACGCGCTCTTGACATGTACGAGGTTGCCAACAAGTCACTCGAGGAGGCGCCGTCGGTGGAGGCGGTGGTGGTGGTACCCCGCCTCGGCGGCGGCCGGGCGTGGACGCCGGCGGCAGAGCCCTTCGCCACCACCATGGTGGACAGCGAGCACGTCCTGTTCCTCGGCTACACCTCTGGGACCACCGGCCGCCCCAAGGCCAGCGTCGCCGTCCACGGTGGGTTCGGCGTCAAGGTGGCCGAGGAGGTGGCTTTCCAGTTCGACGTCCGCAGCGACGACGTGCTGTTCTGGTTCACCGACATGGGCTGGATCATGGGGCCATGGGAGGTCGTGGGCACTCTTGCCAACGGGGCCACCCTGGCGCTCTACGAGGGCGCTCCGGACTGGCCGGGGCCCGATCGGCTGTGGTCCTACATCGAGCGTCACGGCGTCACCGTCCTCGGGATCAGCCCCACCCTCATCCGGGCGCTCATGCCTGCCGGCGACGCGCCGGTGCAGGCCCACGACCTGTCTCGTCTGCGCATCCTGGGCAGCACCGGCGAGCCGTGGAACGAGAGCCCGTGGCGCTGGTACTTCGAGGTCGTCGGCGGCGGCCGGTGCCCCATCATCAACATCTCAGGCGGCACAGAGGTGGGGGCGTGTTTCTTGTCCCCGCACCCGGTGCAGCCCCTCAAGCCGATGTCCCTCGGCGGGCCTGCGCTGGGCATGGCTGTCGACGTGTTCGACGACAGTGGCCGGCCCCTCCGTGGGGCGGTGGGGGAGCTGGTGTGCACCAAGCCGTGGCCGGGCATGACGCGTGGTCTGCACAACGACCCCGACCGTTACCTGCAGACCTACTGGTCGATGTTCCCGGGCGTGTGGCGCCACGGGGACTGGGCGTCGATCGACGAGGACGGGGAGTGGTTCCTTCACGGCCGCAGCGACGACACCATCAAGGTGGCCGGCAAGCGGATCGGCCCCGCTGAGGTCGAGTCGCTGGTGGTGAGCCACCCGAGCGTCATCGAGGCGGCGGCGGTGGGAATCCCCCATGAGGTGAAAGGCGAAGAGCTCTGGGTGTTCGTGGTGGTGCCCGACGCCGCTACCAGCGAGGAGCTGCGGGCAGAGCTGAGCGATCTGGTGGCCGAGCGACTGGGCCGGTCCTTTCGGCCGGCATCTGTCCGTTTCACTCGCGCTCTGCCCAAGACTCGCAACGCCAAGGTGCTCCGTCGGGCCATCCGGGCCACGGCCTTGGGCCAGGACCCTGGCGACCTCTTCTCGCTGGAGGACCCTGCGAGCATCGATGCGGTGAGAAGCGCCCGATGATGCCGCGCACCAGCCCGTTCTTCCTCTCTGGACGCCGCGTCCTGCTGCGGCCGCTGGGGCCTGCGGACTGGGAGTCCTGGCGAGAAGTGCGCAAGCGCTGCCACGACTGGCTGGTGAAGTGGGAGCCGAGGGCCGTTCCTGGTCACCCCGACCCCACCGAGGATCGGCGAGCCTTCGTCGCCCGCTGCGGGGCCCGAGACCGCGAACGTGAGCTGGGGTCGGGCTTCGGGTTCGGGGTGTTCGCCGGCGGCAGGTTCGGCGGGGAGATCAACCTCAACAGCATCCAGCGCGGTCCCTTTCAGAACGCCTACATCGGCTACTGGATCGACCAGGCTCTGGCTGGGAACAGCTATACGCCCGAGGCGGTCGCCGTGGTGTTGCAGTTCGCCTTCGAGGAGCTCGGCCTGCACCGGGTGCAGATCTCGATCATCCCTCGCAACCGGGCGAGCCGCCGGGTGGTCGAGAAGCTGGCTATCCGCGACGAGGGGGTGGCCCTGCGCTACCTGGAGATCAACGGAGTCTGGGAGGACCACATCCGCTTCGCCATCACCGCGGAGGAGTGGGTCGAGCGCCGGGAGGCGATCGCGCGGGAGTGGATCGTCAGCGAAGCAAGCTGAACAACGCCGACAGGGGCAGTCCCGAGGCCTGGTCGCGAAAGAGCAGGACCAGGATCCCGGCCACCAAGGCGATGGCCACGAACACCAGCGCCGACGAGCCCTTGGCCGTCTGCTCGAAGGCGCCCTCGACATCGACGGGCGCCCCACCGGCGTCCACGTGGACCTGGAAGGGGATCCGCCGGCCGTTGCGGGTGGGGCCCTTCTTTGCTGCCACCTTCACCTTGGCCACCGCCGTCGTTCCTGGCTCTATGGAGAGGTGGTCGGGGTCGACGTCGATCCCCAGGAGCTCGTCGGGGTCCGAGGCCCAAACCTCGGCCTCTACTGCCGAGTTCCCCGTATTGGTCACCTCGACGCGATGAGTTGCTGTCCGCTTGCCTTCCGAGGTCCTCGGGATCACCCGTGCCTGCACGCCGCTGAAGCCGCTGATCTGGACCGAGCCCTCCTCCACCACTGAGAAGTCCTTGTCCTCCTGACACGTGACCCGCACGCCGTAGGGGAGGAGGCCCGCCGTGACGGCGGAGGACCGGGGTGGGCTGAAGCGGACTCGCACCGTCTCTTCCGCATCGGGGAACAGCGAGATCACCGGCGGGTCACAGCGGGCCCAGGAGCTGGGCTGGCCCACCAGGTTGAAGGCGAACTGATCGACCACCGCACCGGTGTTGCGGACGCGGACCTCCGCCGCTCCCTCGCCTCCGGGCGCCACGGTCACCACCGGGCTGAGAATGCTCACGAGGGCCGGCATGGCAAGAACCTACCGTCCCCTTCCCGTTCCCCAGAAACGTCGTTCGGAGCAGACGGGAGTCGGGGGGCGGGGTAGACCTAGAGGGTGGACGCACCCCTGCCGGCGCCCGGTCGCCTGCTCGTGGCCACGCCGGCCCTCGACGACCCCAACTTCTACCGGACCGTTGTGCTGCTCCTGGCTTTCGGGCCAGAGGGAGCCCTCGGCGTGGTCGTCAACAGGCCGAACCAGGTGCCGGTGGCGGCCGTGCTCCCGGGCTGGGAGGACCTGGCGGCGGAGCCGGCGTCGATGTTCGTGGGCGGGCCGGTGGGCCGCAGCTCGGTCATCTGCGTCGGTCGGTTGAGCCCGTCGGCGCCCGACGGAGTGCCAGGATGCCAGCCCGTGGCCGACCGTATCGCCACCGTCGACCTCAACCTGCAACCCGATGACGTGGCGTCGGCGCTCGAGGCGGTGCGCCTGTTCAGCGGCTACTCGGGCTGGGAGGGGGGACAGCTCGAGGCCGAGCTGGAAGTGGGATCGTGGTTCGTGGTCGACTCACAGCTCGAGGACGCGTTCGGGCCGGACGCTGCGGGGCTGTGGCGTCGAGTCCTTCTGCGCCAGGGCGGCCGCCTCGCGCTGTATGCCAATGCCCCTCCCAAGCTCTCGCTCAACTGATGACGCCCGAGACCCTGGCGCCCGAGCTCCTGGTGGGCGTGACCGCCGACCGGCGGTGGCAGGAGCAGGCCGACCTGTTCGCCCGGCGCGGGATCGGCGTGTTGCACGGGCCCTCGCTGCGCACGATCGACTTGGGCCACGACGGGCGCCTGCGCCAGGTCACGGAGTCACTGGTCGCCTCGCCGCCGCGGTGGTTCGTGGCCACCACCGGTGGCGGCATGCGTTCGTGGCTCCAGGCGGCGGGGGAGTGGGCGCTGCGCGAGGAGCTCGTGGCCTCGTTGCGTTCGACGGTCGTCATCGGGCGCGGCGCCAAGGTCACCTCGGCTCTGCGCCAGGCGGGGGTGGAGGTGTCGTGGCGGGCGCCAGGCGAGTCCATGGCCGAGGTGGTGCGACACCTGAGCGAACAAGCGGGCGGCGCCGCCGCCGGCGGGCGCGGGGCCATCCAGCTGTTCGACCCCGACGAACACCCGGCCACCGAGGCCCTGCGCGCACTCGTGGACGAGCTGGTGGAGGTGCCCGTGTACCGGTGGGTGCTGCCCGAGGACCTGGCACCTGCCGAGCGCTTGATCGAGGCGGCGGTCTCGGGCCGGCTGGGCGCCATCACCTTCACCAGCCAGCCAGCGGTGAGGAACCTGTTCCGCATCGCCGACGCCGCTGGCCACGGCCAGAACCTCCGGGCGGCATGCAATGACGGGCGGGTGCTTCCTGCGTGCATCGGAGCGGTGTGCGCAGAGGCGGTCTACGAGGTCGGCGTCCAACACCCCGTGTGGCCGGAGCCGTTCCGCCTGCCCCCACTGGTGCGCCTGGTCGCCGACAGGTTGCTGGGGAAGATTTCGGCCGATCTTTCCTGACGCGGGAATCCGTTGTCAGCCGAGCCGGTTGGGATGCGTAGTCCACCGAGGAGGCCACCATCACCACCAACTCCGCTGTTCGCGAGGCCGCTCCGACGACGTCGTTTCTGGCCAGTCCCCGGGCGATGTTGCTCGCCCAGCGCCAGGCGCACCTGGACAACCTCGAAAGCCTGAGCGCCGCCGCGGCCCAGCTGCTCGACGACTCCCACCTGGTGGACTTCGTGGGCGACGACGGCTTCGGCGAAGCCGACGGTTCGGGGTCCGAGCTCGACCGCATCCGCACGCTGATGGCCGCCGCCCGCAAGGGGCTCAGCGATGTGGACGCTGCCTTGGCCCGGCTCGACTCGGGCCGCTACGGCATCTGCGCCGACTGCCAGGCGCCGATGTCCCCCGCCCGTATGGAGGCGATCCCTGAGGCCACGCACTGCGTCGACTGCAAGAGCGGGGGCCTCCGGCGGCGCAAGTAGTCGAGCTACTGCCCGAGCTACTCCGGTGGCGCGACGGGCAGGGAGGCCATGTCGGCCAGCGGGAACACCTGGAAGTGCGAGAAGTTGTAGACGGGCGACTGGGCGAGCAGCATCTCCAGCTCGTCGTTCGAGCTCACCTCGTAGATCCAGGCGCCGCCGTGCGAGCCGACGATGTGATAGCGGCCCGTCACCTTGCCCTGCTCCTCCAACGGTCGGGCGTAGTCGGACATCTTGAGGACGGTCTTCATCATGTCGGCCGACAGCCTCGAGATTTCCAACCGCCAGATGACCAAGAACTTCATCGGGACCTCCTGTGGTTCGCCTGGGCGGACGGAGCAGCACAGCTGCCGCCCGACCTTAGGCCCCCGAGGCCTAGCCGGCGTCCCCTCCCCGTATAGTCGACCGATGGCGGCGACCACCTGCTTCCGCCACACCGAGCGCGAGACCGGCCGATCCTGCACCCGCTGTGACCGCCCGGCATGTTCGGACTGCCTCCGAGAGGCTGCAGTGGGTTCCCACTGCTTCGAGTGCGTCGCCGCCGCCCGTCCTCCAGTGCGCGAACGCGTGCGACGGTGGAACGCCACCACCGGCCCTGTGGTCACCAAAGGCCTCATCGGGCTCAATCTGTTGGTTTTCGTGCTCACCGCGGCGACGGGCGGAGCGCTGGGCCGGGGGGGGGAACTGCAGGGCTCTCTCGCGCTCTCGGGGCCCGCCGTGGCCGCCGGTGAGTGGTACCGGCTCGTCACCTCTGGCTTCGTCCACTACGGCCTGCTCCACGTTGCGTTCAACATGCTCGTCCTCTACAGGTTCGGCGAGATGCTCGAAGCCTTCCTGGGGCGGCTCAGGATGCTCGGCCTGTACCTGGCCTCGCTGCTCGCCGGCTCCCTGGGCGCGGTGCTTGTGTCTCCCATGGCGCTCACCGCCGGTGCTTCGGGGGCGGTGTTCGGGCTGGTGGCGGCGGCGGCCATCGGGCTGCGACAACGGGGCGTGGACGTGTGGCAGAGCGGCCTGGGACCGCTCATCGCCGTGAACCTGGTGCTCACTTTCGCGGTGCCCGGCATCTCGATCGGGGGTCATGTGGGGGGGCTCGTCGGAGGCGCAGTCGTCGGAGCGGCCATGCTGCGCTCGCCGCTCAACCGACGGGCGGTGGCCCGGGGCGTCGCCATTGCCGCCGTCGTGGCCGTCGCCTGCGCGGCGGGTGCCGTCGTGGCCGCCGAGGCCTCGTAGAGAAGGCTGGCGCGGGACACGTGGCCGCCGAGGCCCGCAGAGCTTGGGCCGCGTTGGCTGCTGGTGTGCTCAGCCTGTCCGGCGCTCCCGCCGAGGGGGCAGGCGCGCCTCCCGACGACCCCCTTTTCAAGGCCCAGTGGAACCTGCCAATGATCCAGATCCCCGACGCATGGCGAGTCTCCACCGGCGCCGGCGTGACGGTGGCGGTGCTCGACACCGGGGTGGCCTTCGAGGACTACGACGACGGGAGGTACTCGTACCGCAAGGCGCCAGGATTCTCCGCCACCAGGTTCGCCCCCGGCTACGACTTCGTGGACAACGACGAGCACCCCAACGACAACGTCAACCCCCGCGCCCCCTACGAGCCGGCCCACGGCACCCACAAGGCGGCGATCATCGCCGAGACGGTCGACGAGGGGAGGGGAGCGGCGAGCGTCGCCCCCGGCGCCACCATCATGCCGGTGCGGGTGCTCGACTGGGAGGGCAACGGCAACGTCGATGCCATCGCAGCCGGCATCAGGTTCGCGGCTGACCATGGCGCCCACGTGGCGGTCATGAGCCTGACCGGGACTGATTCCGGTCCGGTGCAGGCCGCCGTCAGGTACGCGGCGGGCAAGGGGATGATCATGATCGCCCCCAGCGGCAACGAGGGAGCGGGCAAGGTCGCCTTTCCAGCTTCGGACCCCGATGTGATCGCGGTGGGTGCGGTGACCGCCGACCGCAGCCGCGCCTACTACTCGAACTTCGGCGAGGAGCTCGACCTGGTGGCCCCCGGGGGCGACCTGAGCACGGACCTCACCGGTGACGGCGAACCGGACGGCATCCGCCAGCAGAGCTTCGTCGGCACGGTGGACCGCTTCTGCCACTGCCAGGTGGAGGGCACCTCGGCGGCCGCCCCCCACGTCGCTGGCGTGGCTGCCCTGCTGGTCGGCTCCGGCCTGGCCACCACGGCCGAGCAGGTCCGCCACGCCCTCGTGTCGTCGGCGCTCGACCTCGGTCCGCCGGGGCGGGACCCCGCGTTCGGCGCCGGCTTGGTGCAGGCGTCCGGCGCGCTGGCGGCAGCGGCGGCGGCTGCCGGGAACAACACCATCCCTCCCGGCGCGAGTGGATCGGGCCCAGCGTGGGCGCCTGTGGCCAAGGCGTCGGTGGTGCTGGGCGGGGTGGCCGCCGTCATGTCGGCGGGGCTGGTGTGGCGGCGCCGCCGTCCTCGCCGGTCGCCGGAGCGATCCAGGCACCCGCCGCAGTAGGCGGGTTACATATACTCAAAGAAGCTGAACAGCCAAAGGAGATGCCATGACCCTGCAGTTCGTTGTCATCGGCCTGATCGTCGTGCTCGTCGCCGTCGCGGCGATCGTCGGAACCAAGGACCTCCGCAAGTAGCGGGACGCCCTGGCGGGCTACTAAGACGCGCGTCTGGTGGCGGCGCGGGCCCGGCGGCGCTCGCGGGCGGAGGTGCCGGCCCAGATGCCGTACTGCTCGCCGGCCCCGTAGGCCGCGCACTCCTCCCGTACGGCACAGCGCTCGCACACCGCGGCTGCCGGCTTCACAGACTCACCCTCCTCGGGGAACCAGCTGAGCTCCGGGTGCTCGCGGCACAGGGCGTCGGCCATCCAGGCCGGGCGACCCAACAAGATGTCGAGCACCTCGCTGACGTCGCTGTGGTCACTGCCGGGGCCGAGACCACCCGTCGTGCCGTCAGGACGGAGGCTGTAGGGCGTCGTCCAGTCCACGACCCCAGCCTATTGGAGTCCGGCTCGCTACGTTGACTTTCCCACCGAGAATCTCGCGACAACCAAGCGGGCCCGCGACCCCGGTGCCCCCGGTGGGACTCGGACCCACACTGAGCCGCTTTTAAGGCGGTTCCCTCTGCCGCTTGGGGTACGGGGGCCGGGACAAGGGTAGGCGCCGACCTGCACCAGATCTCCACACCGAGGCGGCCAATTCTGCAACAGGCCGTTCCTACACTCGCCGGGTGGCCTCGCGACGACCCACCATCCTGGTGATCGAGGACGAGGAGCCCATTGCCGAGGCGGTCGGGGCGCGGCTGCGCAGCGAGGGGTTCGAGGTGGCCCTCGCGGCCGACGGGGCGAAGGGCCTGGAGCTGGCCGAGCGGCTGGGGCCGGACCTCGTGGTGCTGGACCTCATGCTCCCGG
>JAHWJQ010000057.1 GCA_019348305.1 Actinomycetota bacterium | reverse complement strand
CATGACGAATGGCCCGTAGGCCACCACCGGCTCGCGGATAGGGCGCCCGCCCAGCACGAGGACCTCCAGCTGCGGGCTGGCACTGTCCTGCTGGGCGGCAGCAGCCACCGTCAGCGTGTTCCCGGGCCCGAGCGGCCCCCTGAGCGGGGTGGCGGGCCCGAGCGGCCCCCTGAGCGGGGTGGCAGGCCCGAGCGGCCCCCTGAGCGGGGTGGCAGGCCCGAAGGCGGCCAGCTGGCCGGCCCGCAGTGGCCGGGCGTCGGTGCCGACGGCTCCGGTCCCGGCCAGGGCGTAGACCAGGGCATTGAACTCGGCCCGCCAGGGCAGGGTCAGCTCGGCGCCGGGGCTCAGGGTGGCGTGGACGATGGTGATGGGAGTGTGGGTGGTGCCGGGGCCGGCGTGGCCGGCCAGCTCTCCGGCGATGACCCGCACCAGGGCACCACCGTCGCCAGAGCTGAGGAGGGCGACCTCGCCGCCACGGATGTCCTGGTAGCGGGGCTGGGCCAGCTTCTGGGCCCGGGGCAGGTTCACCCACAGCTGGACGCCGTGGAACAGCCCGCCACTGACCACGAGGTGCTCAGGCGGTGCCTCGATGTGCAGGATGCCCGAGCCGGCGGTCATCCACTGCGTGTCCCCGTTGGTGATGAGGCCGCCCCCGCCGTGGGAGTCCTGGTGGGCCATCTGCCCGTCGATCATGTAGGTGACCGTTTCGAACCCGCGGTGGGGGTGCCACGAGGTGCCCTTGGGCTCTCCTGGGGCGTAGTCCACCTCCCCCATCTGGTCCATGTGGATGAACGGGTCGAGCAGCGCCGGGTCGACGCCGGCGAAGGCGCGCCGCACCGGGAACCCCTCGCCCTCATAGCCATGGGGAGCGGTGGTGACGGAGGCCACGGGGCGAGGCCTCGCGCCGGCGGCGGGCGCTGGGATGCGGGGCAGGCTGAGGATGTCCTCGACGGTTACGGCCGGCATGGCCCCTCCAACATTTGTTGAGACGTCAACTATTCCCCGGACTGGGTTCAGTCGTGCCCGACGAGGGAAGTGTGCCCCCGTCGGTCGGGGCCTTCGACCGGCGGACGAGACAGGGGGATGGCAGATGTCGGAGACGGAATCGGCCGGCGGCGGCGAGCAGGAGCTCGACGAGGTCATGGAGGAGATCGAGATCGAGGAGGTACCCGACGACGGGACCACCGAGGATCCCGGCGCCGGCGGCTGAGCTGCGCCGGTGGTGGCCCTGAGCGAGCTAACCGGCCTCTAGCGAGAAGGCGACGACGCGGGGGCCGGCGCAGCGCACCGACACTCGGCTGCCTTCGGGGAAGCGCTCGCGGGCGTGGAGCCGAGCCCGCAGCTCGAGCCCCGATGACAATCTCAGGGCCACCACCTGGTCGTGGCCGAAGTACTCGACGCCCACGACCGTCGCCGGCCCGTCGCTCACGAGTTCGAGGTCGAGGTCCTCGGGCCGCAGCAGCGCGATCGCACGCGGCCCCGTTGGGATGGCGCCGGCCGGGACCAGTTGACCCACCTCGGTGTGCAGGACCCCGTCGGCGAGGTCACCCTCGATGAGGTTGGCGTCTCCCAAGAAGTCGGCCACGGTTGGGTCGCGGGGCCGGCGGTAGACCTCCTCGGGCAGGCCCACCTGGGCGATGCGCCCCCCCAGCATGACGGCCACCCGGTCACCCAGTGCCAGCGCCTCGTCCTGGTCGTGGGTGACCAGGATCGCCGTGGCGCCGGCCACCTTGAGGATGCGGCGGACCTCGCGCCGCACCGCCTCTCTGAGGCTCAGGTCGAGGCTCGAGAACGGTTCGTCCAGCAGCACGACGGCAGGCTGCGGCGCGAGCGCCCGGGCGAGGGCGACGCGTTGGCCCTCGCCACCGGACAGCTCGTCGGGGAAGCGCTTTTCGTAGCCCTTCAGCCCCACCAGGGCCAGCAGCTCCTGCACCCGCGACGCCCGCTGCCGGCGCGACATGCCCTTGAGCCCGTACCCCACGTTCCCGGCGACGTCGAGGTGGGGGAACAGCGCGAGCTGCTGGAACACCATGCCGACCCGGCGACGCTCCGGAGGGGTGAACACGCCGTCGCCGGCGACGAGGGAGCCGCCGATGTGGATCGTGCCGGCGTCAGGTGCCTCGAAGCCGGCGATCAGGCGAAGCAGCGTGGTCTTGCCACAGCCGCTCGGGCCGACGAGCGCGAGCAGCTCGCCTTCGTCGGCCTCCAGGTCGGTGGGCCGCACGGCTTGCACCTCGCCGAAGGCCTTGGTGACGCCGGCGAGGGCGACGCGGGCGTCGCTCACTGCCGAAAGCGATGGTCGCGCACGCGGTCGAGGGGCCACAGCACCAGCGCCGAGATTGCCACGACCAACAGCGCAGGCGGCGCGGCCTGGGCGTAGCGGCCCTCTGCTGCCCCCGTCCACACCAGCGTCGCCAGCGTGTCAGAGCCGGCGGGCAGCAGCAGCAAGGTGGCGGGCAGTTCCTTCATGGCGGTGAGGAACACCAGCGCGGCGCCGGCGACGAGACCGCCGCGCAGGAGCGGCAACGTCACGGTCGCGGCCAGGTCGAGCCTGCCGCGCCCGAGCGAGCGGCCAGCCTCCTCGAGGACGGGGTCGATGCGCACCAACGACGACTGGACGGCTCCCAGCGCCTCGGGGAAGAAGCGCACGACATAGGCCACGACCACGATCAGGAAGGTCTGGTAGAGCGGCGAGAGGTAGCGGGAGGCGAAAAAGACCAGCGCGAGTGCGACGACCAGGCCGGGGAGCGCGTAGCCGGCGGTCGCGAGGCTCTCGATCATCCGGCTGAACCGGCTCCGGTGGCGGACCACGAGCACGGCGACGGGCACGGCGATCGCCACCGCGGCGCCGGCGGCGCCGACTGAGAGCGCCGTGGAGGTGCCGACGGCACCGAGGAGGGCGTCGACGTCGGCACGGCTGGCTCCCCGCAGAGCCCAGTACGCGAGGACGCCGACAGGCAGCCCGATGCCCGCCGTCACCAACGCAGTCACCGCGGCAAAGGCGGGCCATCGCCATGGCCCGAGAGGCACCGGCCGCGCCCGACCAGCGGTGCTCGCCGCCGATCGGGACACCAGCCGCCCGCGTGCCCTGCGCGCCCCAGCCAGCGCCACCAGCGTCAGGACGACGAGCAGGACCCCCAGCACCGCCGCCGGGGCGCGGTTGAAGGCGGAGCGGTACTCGAGGAAGATCCCCCGGGTCAGGGTGTCGTAGCGCATGATCGCCACGGCCCCGAAGTCCGACAGCACGTAGAGGAACACCAGCAGCGCACCCGCCGAAGCGGCCGAGCGCACCTGGGGCAGAACGGCGCGGCGGAAGGCGGCGGCGCGGCGGTCGCCGAGAGCCTGGGCCGCCTCCTCGAGAGCCGGGTCGGCGGTCGCCAGCGCACTGCGCACCGGCAACAACACGTACGGAAACGTCGAAAGGGTGAGTGCGGCGGTGGCACCCCAGAACCCGATGATCCCCGGGAGCTCGAAGGCCAGCCCCCCGGGCCCGAAGGCCGCGAGCAGGGCAAGTGCGCCGACGTAGGTCGGCACGACCAGTGGCAGTACCGCCGCTACTGCGAGCACCCGACGGGCCGGGATGTCGGTGCGGTCGAGGAGCCAGGCCAGGCCGACCCCGAGGACGAGCGCGGCGAGGGTCACGGTGACGCCAAGGCGCACGGTGGCCCAGACGAAGCGCAGGACGCGGGGTGACACCACCAACGCCCACCCGTCGTCGGCCTCAGCGGCGCGCACGACGAGGTGGGCGATCGGCAGCACGGTGGCTGCCGCCACGCCGGCTCCGACGAGCCCGAGCACCAAGGGGGGGCGGGGGCCGGAGCGGGCCGTGGCGCGCCGCGGCGCCAGGGTGAGGGTCAGCTGAGCCCGACGTCCTTTATGAGCTGGACGGCGGCCTCGAGGTCGTCGCCGATGGCGGAGAGCTGGATGTCGACAGTGCGCAGCCGGTCGAGGGGCGGCAGCTGGCTGAGCGCGCCGACTCCCCGGCGCATCGGGTACTCAGCAGTCTCGTCGCGGAAGAACGACTGCGCCTCGGGCCCGAGGAGGTACCGGACGAAGCGCTCGGCGTCTTCCCTGCGGTCGGTCCCCTTCACGATGCCGACGCCCGACACGTTGACGAAGGTGCCTTCCTGGCCCGGTTCCTGCCCCGGGTAGTGGTTCGCCACCGGAGCGTCCGCCCGCTCCTTGAGCTCGGCATGGAGGTAGTAGTGGTTGACGAGGCCGATCTCGATCTCGCCGTTGGCGATGGCGTTCAGGGTGAGGATGTTGTTGTCGTAGCGCTTTGCCTCGTTGTCCTTGAGCCCCTGGAGGAAGGCGCGGGCCCGCTCCTGGCCGAACTGCTCGCGCAACGAGGCGACGAAGGCGATGAAGCTGGCGTTCGTGGGCGGGAAGCCGACCTTGCCCTTCCACCTCGGGTCGACGACGTCGAGGGCGCTGTCGGGCACCTCCGACTCGTCGAGCACGTTGGTGTTGTAGGCGATGACGCGGGCCCGGCCCGTGACGCCGACCCAGCGCCCCTCGCCGTGGCGGAAGCGGGCATCTACGAGATCGAGCACGTCGGCGGGCAACTCCACCAGGCGTCCCCGCTCGGCCAGGATGCCCAGGGCGCCGGCGTCCTGGGAGAGGAAGACATCGGCGTCGGTGCTCTCGCCCTCCTCCAGCAGGGTCGCCAGCGTCTCGCCGGTGTCGGCGTACTTGACCTGGATGTCGATGCCGCTTTCCCGCTCGAACCTGTCGAGCAGTGGCCCGACGAGGTTCTTGTTCCGCCCTGAGTAGATGACGAGCCCATCGCCGCCCCGTGAGCACCCAGCCCAGGCGAGGGAACCGACGAGCACGACGGCGGCAACGACCGGCCGGAGGACTTTCAGCACGCCGTCAATCCTGGCGTTAGGCGCGCCTAAGAGCAAAATTGGCCCGGTTCGGCTCCTTGGTCGGGTGGGAAGGACGATGACGACGCCGATTGAGGGAAACGCCGATCGATGCGACCGAAGGATGACAACCTGTCCCTGGTGACCTCGCCGTGAGCGACGACAGCCGGTGCGGCGGGACCTACCGGTTGAAGGGCCAGCGGGGGACGACCTTCGTGACCGAACACACGGCGCTGCTGGTCATCGACCCCGTGAACGACTTCCTCTCGCCGGGCGGCGCCGACTGGGACATGGCAAGGAGCACGGTCGAAAAACACGACGTGGTGGGGCATCTCAAGGAGGCCATCGAGGGTGCCCGCCAGCGCGGCATCCCGGTGCTGTTCGCTCCGATGGCCTACGTGGCCGAGGACTACGAGAACGAGGAGCTCCAGCGCCGCAGCGGCATCAATCGCATGATGTTCGAAAAGAAGATGTTCCTGGCGGGCTCCTGGGGTGCCGACTTCCACCCTGAGCTCCGGCCCCGTGACGACGAGGTCGTCCTCCTTCCCCACAAGGGGGTCGACGTCTTCGAGACCGACCTTCCGGACCACCTCGACCGCTTGGCCACGACCCATCTCGTCATCACCGGCATGACCGCGAACCTCTGCTGTGAGTCGACTGGCCGCCACGCCATGGAGCACGGCTACGACGTCACCTTCTTGCGCGATGCCATCGGCGCCGACACCCTCGCCGCCTACGAGGCGTCGATCCGACTCAACTACCCCCTGATCGGCAACGCCGTCCTCGAGGTGGCGGAATTCCTCGCTGCCGTCGATGCCGGAAGGTCACTGCCGACGAAGGGGGACAACGTCTTCGGCTCAGACCATCTCAAGCTCGGTACGGTTGAAGAGGTGGTGGAGGGTACCGCGGAGGCACCGGGCTACATCCTCGTCCCTCGGGGCCTCGTGTTCGAACGAGAGACCTTCGTCCCGCTCGACGCCATCGTGAAGGTCGGCGATGGGGAACTGTTCATCAACGTCCCCAGGCTCTTCGTCAACAAGTTGCCCTGGGACGAACCGCCCAGGGCCGCTCAACGCAGGTAACACACTCGCTCAGGGCTGCTCGCGCATGCCCTGGCGGCGCCGCGCCCGCCCCGACGTGCGAACCACCACCGGCACACCGGCGGCGACGAACGCGGCGGCTATCCGCAGCGGGACGCGGCGAACGACGGGGAGGCGGTGCCCCACGCCGACGACGTCACACCGGGGACTGTCGTGGTCCATCGTGACCCGGACCCAGTCGACACGGCGGAAGCCGGCGGCAGCCGGAAAGGCGTAATCGAAGGGCGCCCGGCGTCGTGACATGTTGGCCTTGCCTCTCACCGTTTGTTAGGTACCGCTAACGAGCGGGTCAGGTCAAGCGCAGGAAGCTCGGGGGAGTACGGCTTGCCTAACATCTTCATTTCGGCAATCCTAACCGGATGCCCGACCCCCGCCGCTTGGCCATGACACTCGCCGCCCTGGTGACCGCGACCCTCGGCGCCTGCGGCGACTCCACCGAAACCGCCACGCCTCGAGACGACGGGCGGGAGCCCGCGGCAGCGAGCGCAGGCGGCTCCGTCGAGGTCCCTGCGCCGCTGCCCTCGTCCAACCCCAAGGCCGTCACCATCGCCTCGGCGCTCGCCCCCTATGACCGCTTCGGCACGGACGCTGCGCCGGGCGAGTTCCCGCGCAAGGTGCGCCACGCCATGGGCGAGACCCGCATCGAACGAAGCCCGGCGCGGGTGGTGACCCTCGACACCGGCGAGCTCGACAGCATGGTCGAGCTCGGGATCAAGCCGGTGGGGGTCGTGGACTACGGGGCTGACGGCCTGCCCGCCTACTTCGACCCCAAGGAGATCGAAGGGGTCCAGGTCATTGGCACGATCGACGAACCGAACCTCGAGGCCATCGCCCGCCTCCGGCCCGATCTCATCGTCTCGAGCAAGCTGCGCCACGAGAAGCTCTACGGCCAGCTCTCCCAGATCGCTCCCACCGTCTTCGCCGAGCGACCGGGGGTGGCCTGGAAGCGCAACTTCCAGCTCTTTTCACAAGCGGTGGGTCGGGAGAAGGAGGCCGCCGAGACGGTCCGGCGCTACGAGCAGCGCGTTGCCGCCCTCAACGACGAGCTGCCCGTGCCCCGCCCGGCGGTCTCGGTGACGCGCATCATGGCCGACGGCAACATCCGGCTGTACCAGCGGGCCAACTTCCTGGGTCTGCTGCTGACCGACCTCGGGTTCCCCCGGCCCGAGTCCCAGAACGTGGACGATTTCGCCGCCGAGGTGAGCCTCGAGGAGCTGGACCGAGCCGACGGCGACGCCATCATCCTTGCCGTGTTCGACGCCACCAAGAACAACCACGGCGACACGGTCCTGGCCTCCCCGGTGTGGAAGCAGCTGTCGGCGGTGAAGGCCGGAACCGTGCACACGGTGGACGACCAGACCTGGATCGGGGGCATCGGCTACCACGCCGCCTTCGCCGTCATGGACCAGCTCGAGGACCTCTTCGCCGGCAATCGATGACCTGATCGCGGGAAGGAGATGACGACCCACGAGCTGCGGGCCGATGACCTCCGCTTGGCCTACGACACCAAGGTGGTGGTCGACGGGCTGAGCCTTTCGGTCCCCGCGGAGAAGGTGACGGTGATCGTCGGGGCCAATGCCTGTGGGAAGTCGACGCTGCTGCGGGGCCTGGCCCGACTGCTCAAGCCCACCGCCGGAGCGGTGCACCTCGACGGGGAGAGCATCTTGCGCCTGCCCACCCGAGAGGTGGCCACCCGCGTCGGCATCCTTCCCCAGTCGCCAGTAGCGCCGGAGGGCCTGACGGTGGGCGAGCTGGTGGCCAGGGGGCGGTACCCGCACCAGCGCTGGTTCCGGCAGTGGTCGCACGACGACGAGGCGGCGGTGGCCGCAGCATTGGAGGCCACTCGCACCACCGACCTGGCGGACCGTCCCGTCGACGAGCTCTCCGGCGGGCAGCGCCAGCGGGCGTGGATCGCCATGGCGCTCGCCCAGGGCACCCCCATCATGCTGCTCGACGAGCCCACCACCTTCTTGGACCTGGCCCACCAGGTGGAGGTGCTCGACCTGCTCGCCGAGCTCAATGCCACCGAGGGCCGGACCGTCGTGCTGGTGCTCCACGACCTCAACCAGGCCTGCCGTTACGCGCACCACCTGGTGGCCATGGCCGGCGGCGCCATCGTCGCCGAGGGCCCGCCTGCCGAGGTGGTCGACGAGGAGCTGGTCGCCGAGGTGTTCGGCCTGCCCTGCCGGGTCATCGAGGACCCCGTGGCTGGCACGCCGCTCGTCATCCCGATCGGCACCCGGCACCGCCGCCCCCTCGTCCAGGCCCGCTTCGTGGCCGGCGAGCGGTGACAGCGCTGGAGGAGACGGCGGGCCGCCTGCGTTCACCAGGTCGCCTTCGACGAACGCCGGCCGACGGCGTCGAGCGCAGGGGGCTCGTGCGGTCGGCTTCCTGGCGGACGGTCGGGTTGGTGCTGGCCGCGGCAGCGCTGGTCGTGGTCGCCCTGGCCAGCGTCGCCTATGGAGCCAAACCCGTCCCCTTGGGCCGGGTGCTCGGTGCCTTCTTCGCCTTCGACGGCTCCCACGACCACCTGATCGTGCGCAGCCTGCGGGTGCCCCGCACGCTGGTCGGCGTCGCTGTCGGCGCCGCCCTCGGCCTGGCGGGGGCGTTGATGCAGGGCGTGACCCGCAACCCCCTGGCCGACCCCGGGATCCTGGGAGTCAACGCCGGCGCCTCGCTGGCCGTGGTGCTGGCCATCTACGCGCTCGACGTCACGAGCCTGCCCGCCTATGTCTGGTTCGCCTTCGTCGGCGCGGCGGCCGCCTCGGTGGTCGTCTACGGCCTCGGCTCGCTCGGCCGCGACGGCGCCACCCCGGTGAAGTTGGCCCTGGCCGGCGCAGCGGTGAGCGCCCTGCTCGCCTCGGTGACCACCGCCATCCTTCTCCTCGACGTCGCCACTTTGGACCAGTTCCGCTTCTGGGTGGTGGGCTCGCTGGCCGGCCGGGACGGGACCATCGCCCGCCAGGTCACCCCGTTCCTCGTCGCCGGAGCGTTGCTGGCGTTGGCGTCGGGGAAATCGCTCAACACCTTGAGCCTGGGCGACGACGTGGCGCGCTCGCTGGGCCAGCGGGTCGGCCTGGCCCGGGGCTGCGCGGCCCTCGCCGTAGTCGTCCTCACCGGCGCGGCGGTGGCGGCGGCGGGGCCCATCGGCTTCGTGGGCCTCACCGTGCCCCATGTCGCCCGAGCCATCACCGGGCCCGACTACCGATGGGTCCTGCCCTATTCGGCGGTGCTGGCGCCGATGTTGCTGCTCGGCGCCGACATCGTCGGCCGAGTCGTGGCCCGCCCCGGGGAGCTGCAGGTGGGCATCGTCACGGCCTTCATCGGCGCCCCGTTCTTCGTCGCCCTCGTTCGCCGGCGAAAGCTGGCCGAGCTGTGAACGCTGCCGCCGTGCGGGCTCCCGGCGTGAGCCTCGCGCTGGTGGCCCTCATCGCTACCGCCTTCGCCCTCAACGTGAGCGTCGGCGACTTCCCCATCCCCTTGCGTGAGGTGGTCTCGTCGATCCTGGGCGACGGCAACGCCGATTCCGACTTCATCGTCCGAACCCTGCGCCTGCCGCGCTCGCTCACCGCTGTGCTGGTGGGTGCCGCCTTCGGGGTCGCCGGCGCCATCTTCCAGAGCCTGGCCCGGAACCCGCTGGCGAGCCCCGACATCATCGGCGTCACGGCCGGCGCGGCGGCCGCCGCCGTCGCGGTGATCGTGCTCGCCGGTGCCACCGCCGGTGCCGGCGTCGCGGGCGCCGCTCTGGTCGGCGGCCTTGCCGCCGCTCTGGTGGTCTACGCGCTCGCCTACCGCAAGGGCGTCACCGGGTACCGCCTGGTCCTGGTCGGCATCGGCGTCACCGCGGTGCTGTCCAGCGTCACTTCCTACCTGCTCACCCGGGCCGAGATCTTCGACGCCCAGCGGGCCACGGTCTGGCTCACCGGGAGCCTCAACGGGCGGGGCTGGGAGCACGTGCGCCCGGTCGGCGCCGCGGTGGTGCTGCTCGTCCCCGTCGCCCTGGTCCTCAGCCGCCCGCTCCGGGCGCTGCAGCTGGGCGACGACATCGCCAGGGGCCTCGGCGTACGGGTCGATCAAACCCGCCTCGGCCTGGTCGTCGTCGGCGTCGGCCTGGCCGGGGTGGCGACGGCCTCGGCCGGGCCAGTGGCCTTCGTGGCCCTGGTCTCGCCCCAGATCGCCCGCCGCCTGGTTGCCACGTCGCATCTCGGGCTCGTTCCCGCTGCTCTGGTGGGCGCCGCCGTGATGCTGCTGTCGGACCTGATCGGGCGGCGCCTGTTCGCGCCGATCGAGCTGCCAGTGGGCGTGATCACCGCGTTGGTCGGCGCGCCGTACCTGCTGTGGCTGCTGGCCCGGGCCAACCGCGTCGGCCGCAGCGGCTAGGAAGTCGGCACTCGACAGGAGTGGGAGGCAATGTGACGACGCCGGCCGGCGAGGGCTCGCACCGCGACGATGTCGACCGGCCCCACCTCGGGGCGGAGAGCCTCGTCTTCGAGCGACGCCGGTCGCGCATCCTCGACCACGTGAGTGTCGGCTTCCGGAGAGCGAGCGTCAGCGCCCTCGTCGGTCCGTCCGGGGCGGGCAAGACGACGCTGTTGCGGTGCCTGAACCGCCTGGAGGAGCCCACCGCGGGGACCGTGCTGTTCGACGGAACCGACGTGCGCGAGCTGGACCCACGCGACCTTCGCCGCCGAGTCGGGATGGTGTTCCAGACACCGGTCCTGTTCGACGGGGACGTGCGCGGGAACCTGATCTACGGCCTCGACGGCAGCGAGGAGGACGGCTTGGCTGGTTCCCTCGAGGCGGTGCACCTGTCACCCGACTTCCTCGACCGCGACACCGCTCGGCTGTCGGTGGGCGAGGCACAACGGGTCACCATCGCCCGCGCGCTGATCCGGGGCCCCGAGGTGCTCCTGCTCGACGAGCCCACCTCCGCGCTCGACCGCGACGCCGCCAGCTGCATCGAGCACCTCGTTCGCACCCTCAGCGACGAGCGGGGGCTGACCGTGGTGCTCGTCACCCACGACCTGGCCCAGGCCGAGCGCGTCGCCGACGTCGCCGTGCTGGTCGTCTCAGGGCGGGTCGCCCTCGTCGGTACGCCCGCTGAGGTGCAGGCGGGATGGCGGGA
>JAHWJQ010000056.1 GCA_019348305.1 Actinomycetota bacterium | reverse complement strand
CCCCGATGCGGGTGATCTGGAACATGGGCCAGGGCGACACGGTCACCTGTGACGGCCCCGGCGTGCCCTACCAGCCCGGCGTTCCCGACGAGCGGCAGCCGTCGACCTGTCACTACACCTACCGCCGTTCCTCGGCGGGTCAGCCCGGCCAGTCCTTCACGGTGACGGCCACCATCGAGTGGAAGGCGACCTGGACGGCCAGCGGCGCCGCCGGCGGCGGGGACCTCGGCACGGTCAGCCGGTCGTCGAGCACCCCCATCCAGGTCGCAGAGATACAGACCATCAACACGCCCATCTCGGGCTGAGGGAGCAGACACACCATGGCGACGAGACAGGCGGCCAGGCCCCAGCAGCGCAATGGGACGGCCGCCCCCCAGAACGGGCTGCGGGCCGGAACCGTGCAACGCCAGCGCAACGTCCCGTGGATGGTGCTCGGTGTGATCCTGGTCGTCGGGGGAGCGCTGCTCTTCGCGGCGGTGGCGTCGTCCATCGGGGGTCGCCAGTCGGTGTTGGCCATGGCCCGGGCGGTGCCCGCCGGCCAGGTGGTCGGGGCCAGCGACCTGGTGGAAGTGGAGCTGGCCAGCGACGGGAAACTCCGGGCCATCGCTGCGGGCGACATCGACACCGTGGTGGGCCAGACCGCAGCCCTGGACCTCATCCAAGGGACCCTGGTGACCCGGGACCACCTCGGCGCCGGGTCGGGTCCGGGGCAGGACAAGGCGATCATCGGGCTGGCCCTCGAGCCCGGCCAAGTCCCCTCCTCGGAACTGGCCCCCGGTGACCGCGTCGAGGTGCTCGACACGGGGGCGAACCCCGTCGCCGGCGAGCGCAACGAGCCGAGGGTCCTAGCGGCAGCGAAGGTGTCGGAGGTGGAGAAGGTCGAGACCGGCTCGGCCACGGGTGACGTCGCAGTGTCGCTGGTGGTGGACAAAGCCGAGGCCCCCCCGATCGCCGCCGCCGCCGCCCAGGACCGGGTGACTCTGGTGCTGGTCTCGCCATGAGCCTGATCGCCCTCGGCAAGGCCAAGTCGTGGGGGACCACCACGGCGGTGATGGCACTGGCCAACGTGTGGCCCTCCGACCGCCGCCTGCTCGTGGCCGAGTGCGATCCGGCTGGCGGTGACCTCGCCCCCCGCTACGGCCTGGCCCTCGAGCCCGGCCTGATGAGCCTGGCTGCCGCCGCTCGCAGAGAGCTCTCAGCCTCGACGGTGACGGCCAACACCCAGCGCCTGCCTGGAGGACTGGCTGTGCTGGTGGCTCCTCCCGCCGCCGAGCAGGCCCGGGCCGCCCTGTCGGCCATCGCCGGCCGTCTGGCCGACGCCATGCGCTCCGAGGTCGACCAGGACGTCCTCGCCGACTGCGGGCGGCTGGACCCCGGTTCGCCGGCACAGGAGCTGGTTCGCAGCGCTGCGCTGACGGTGCTCGTGGCCCGGGCCACCCTCGAGGAGGCCACCCATGTGCTGGCCCGGGTGAACGGTCTTCGGACCCTTGGCGCCGAAGTGGTGGTGGTGCTGGTCGAAGACGAACCCCGGTTGGGGGGGCAGCGCCCCTACCGGCGCGAGGAAGTCGCCGCAGCGGTCGGCGCAGAGGTGATCGGCAGCCTCGCCCACGACCCGAAGGGAGCGGCCCTGCTCGCCGGGCGCGCGACCAGCGACCGGGCGCTTCAGCGCTGTGCGCTCATCCGAAGCGCCCGGGTCGTCGCCGCCGAGTTGGCGGCCCGAGTGGCCAGGCCGGCCCACGAGCTGGAGAGCTCGGTGCCAGCGTGGGGGACCTCGACGAGCTCAACACCGCCGGCAGCTGCGCCGGCCCGGCCCCTGCGAGCCCGGTCTTGAGGCGCCGACAGGAGTCTCCGAACCAGCACCGTGGCGTCCCCGCCGACGTGCTCGGCCTCCTCAGCACCCGGGTCTCGGAGCGGGTCAACGATCGCCTGGCCGAGGACAAGGACAGCGGCCGGCCCCGGATGAGCGTCGAGGCGCAGCGGGTGTTCGCCCGCCAGGTCGCCAACGAGGTCCTGGAGGGCTACGCCCGGGAGCGGATCGAGGCCGGCCTGGAGGTGCTCACCGCCGAGGAGGAGGACGACTACGCCCAGGCCATCGACGACTCGCTGTTCGACCTCGGGGTCCTCGCCCGCCTCCTGGCCGACGAGTCGATCGAGCAGATCAACGCCAACGGCGCCGACGAGGTGTGGATCACCCGGGGGGACGGGACGAAGGTGCGGGGACCGGCCTTGGCCCCCAACGACAACGCTTTCGTCGACCTCATCCGCCGGGCAGGGGCCAGGATGGGCAACACCGAGCGTCGCTTCGACATCGGCAACCCCCGTCTCAACCTCCAGCTGCCCGACGGCAGCCGGCTCTTTGCCATCATGGCGGTCTCCCACCGGCCCGGCCTGTCGATACGCCGCCACCGCCTCCCCAAGCTCTTCCTGGAGGACCTGGTGGGGCTGGGGACCATCGACGAGGGCCTGAGGGAGTTCCTGGAGGCAGCGGTCGTCGCCCGCAAGAACATCATCGTGTGCGGGGGGACTCGCTCAGGGAAGACCACCTTGTTGCGGGCGCTGGCGAACGCCATCCCCCGCGCCGAGCGCCTCGTCACCATCGAGGACACCTTCGAGCTCAACCTCGAGCGCTTCCCCGAGCTCCACGAGGACGTCTTCCCCATGGAGGTGCGCGAGGCCAACATCGAGGGGGAGGGTGCGATCACCGCGGTGGACCTGGTCCGAGACGGCCTGCGCATGGATCCCGACCGTCTCCTGGTCGGCGAGGTGCGCGGCGCCGAGGTGCTGCCGATGCTCAACGCCATGAGCCAGGGCAACGACGGCTCCATGTGCACCTTGCACGCCAACTCCTCGGCCGGTGCGTTCAGCCGGCTGGCCTCCTATGCCATCCAATCCCCCGAGCGGCTCCCCCTCGAGGCCACCAATCTCCTCGTGGGCAACGCCATCGACTTGGTGGTCTTCGTGGGCCAGGAGCGCGTGGAGGGCAAGGCGGTGCGCCGCTTCGTCTCCTCGGTACGCGAGGTGCTCCAGGCCGAGGGGTCGATGGTCGTCTCCAACGAGATCTTCCGGCCCGGTCCCGACGGGCGGGCCGTGCCCGGAACCCCCATGGGCCGTGAGCTCCTGGGCGACCTCCAAGACGTCGGCTACGACGCCAGCTACCTGGACCGCCCCGAGGGGTGGTGGACGTCGTGACCGCCCTCGCCGCCCTGTGCGGCGCCCTTGTGGGCTTCGGCATCCTGGTGTTCAGCACCGGGGTCCGGGCCACCGAGGTCAGGCCTCGCCAGCCGCGGGAGCCTTTGGCGTCACGGGTCGACCGCCTCTCACTGCGGGTCGGCTTGGCCACCGGCGCCGGGGTCGCCACGTTGGTGCTCACCCGCTGGCCCGTAGGCGCCCTGCTCATGGCGGCCCTGGGCGCGGCGCTCCCCAGCCTCGCTGGCGGCCGGGCGGCACGAGAGGCAGCGATCGCTCGCACCGAGGCCATTGCCGCGTGGACCGAGATGCTGCGCGACACGATGGCGGGTGCGGCGGGCATCGAACAGGCCATCGTGGCCACCGCCGCCGTGTCCCCCTCGCCCATCCGGGAGGAGGTGGTGGCGCTCGCCGCCCGGCTCGAGCGCGAGCGCCTGGCGGTGGCGATGCGGGAGTTCGCCGACGCCCTGGCTGATCCCGCTGCCGACCTGGTCGTGGCCGCGCTCGTACTGGCGTCGGAGAAGCAGGCCCAGCGCGTCGGCGAGCTGCTCGGGACCCTGGCCGCCGCCACCCGAGAGCAGGCCAAGATGCGGCTTCGGGTGGAGACGGGGCGAACCCGAACCCGTACCGCAGCGAGGGTCATCACCTTGTTCACCATGGGGGTGGCGGCGATCCTCGTGCTGTTCAACCGCGGCTACCTCGAGCCCTACGACAGTGCAGTAGGCCAGCTGATGCTGGCCGTGGTGGGCGGGTGCTTCGGCGGCTCGTTCTGGTGGCTGGCCCAGATGGGCAAGGCGGCCGCTCCTGAGCGGTTCCTCCTCGGTGACCACGGAGGTGCCCGTTGATCGCCAGCGACTACGGGGTGTTCACGGCCACGGTGCGCCGAGCGGCGGGCCAAGAAGGGCCCGAGGCGATCGCCACCTTGCGTCGGGCGCTGTCGTTGGTTCGCGGCCGGCCCTTCGAGTGGCCGTCGGGCAAGTACGAGGCGCGGGTTCACGACCTCGTCGCCACCCGCACGGCCGAAGACATCGCTGACGCCGCCCACCGGATGGCCACGCTGTGCCTAGCCGACGGCGACCCGGAAGGGGCCAGCTGGGCCGCCCAGCAAGGCTTGCTGGGCAGCCCAGGGAATGAGCAGCTGTTCCGAGACCGGATGGTGGCCGAGGACCTGGCCGGCAACCCTGCGGTCTCGGACGAGTTCGCCGCCCTGGTCGACGACGAGGACCTCTACGGCGGCGGCGGCCAGGGAGGTGCCTGGTGATCTGGGCACTCGCCGCCGGCGCCAGCGTCGGGCTGGGACTCGTGTTGTTGCTTCGAGGGGCGTTCCCGCCCCGCCCGGCCCTGGCAACGTCACTGGCTCAACTGAACCGCAGAGTCGTCGACGTCGACCCGGCGCTGTCCACTCAGGGACACAGCAGAGGCATCGAGGCCGTGCTGGGTGCCCCCCTTGGCCGCCTGGCCGGCCGCCTCGGTCTCGAACTGCGATCGGTGCGCAAGGACCTCCGCGTCATGGGCCGCCCCCTCGAGCGCCACCTCGCCGACAAGGTTCTGATCGCCCTCACCGGCCTGTTGCTCCCCCCGGCTATGGCCGCCCTGTTCGCCCTCGGAGGCTGGCGCCTACCGGTTCTTGTCCCGCTGTGGGGGTCGATCCTCTTCGCCGTCGGCGGCTTCTTCCTCCCCGACATGGCATTGCACTCCCAGGCCGAACAGCGCCGGGCGAGTTTTCGCTATGCGCTGGGTTCCTTCTTTGACCTGGTGGTCATCACCCTGGCCGGTGGCGGGGGAGTGCAGAGCGCGCTGCACGACTCGGCCCAGGTGGGCCAGGGCTGGGCGTACGACCAGTTGCAGGACGCGCTGGCTAGTTCCACTCGCTTCGGTACTCCGTGGGCGGCGCTGGGTCGACTTGGTGAGGATCTCGGGATCGACGAGCTCGGCGAGCTGGCCGCCAGCCTCGGTCTGGCCGGCACTGAAGGGGCCCGGGTGCGGGAGTCCCTGGCGGCCAAGGCCAGCTCGCTGCGCAGCCACGAGCTGGCCAGCGCCGAGTCGGCCGCCGAGTCCGCCTCGGAGAAGATGGCCTTCCCCACGGTGTTGCTGTTTGTGGGGTTCCTGATCTTCCTCGGCTATCCGGCCGTGGACAGAGTGCTCAGCGGGATCTGAGCACATCCCGAGAGAAAGGAAGCACACCCATGCTGTACACCATGTTCCCCGAGCTCGTGGTCATCGGCTACCTCGCCACCAAGGTGCGAGGTCGCCTGGAGCTGGCCAAGGCCGACGAGAGGGGCTACAGCACCGAGGGCGTCATCCTCACCGTCGTCTTGGTTCTGATGGCCATCGCGTCGGTCGTCATCATCAACGCCCAGATCCTGGTCAAGCCCGGCATCATCCCGACGGAGTAGGGCGATGACCGGCCAGGGCCAAGAGCAGTCGGAGCGGGGGGCGGCGAGCACGCAGCTGGTGCTGGTCACCCCCGTTCTGATCCTCATGGTCATGCTCATCATCCAGTTCGGCCTGTGGTACCACGGCTCGCACGTGGCCATCGCCGCCGCCCAGGAAGGGGCGCGCGCCGCTCGCCTCGAGGGTGGCAGCGCAACGGCCGGAGAGGAGCGGGCCCGGGCCTTCCTGGGGGCGCTTGGCCGAGAGGTGGTGGGCGAGGCCCAGGTGGTGGCCACGCGAGGCGACGAGATCGCCCGGGTGGAGGTCAGCGGGCTGTCGGTGGCCGTGGTGCCGGGATTTCGCCTGCCCATCCACGCGGTCTCCGAGGTCACGGTAGAGAGGTTCCGGCCCCCCGCATGACACGTCGCCGGGCTCGTCGTCCTCGTCAAGATCAAGAGCGATGCCGTCCTCCGCGACGCCCGAACCCGCCGGACGTAGTCGAGATGCGACCGGGAGCTGGTGAGGCGGTCGTGGAGAGACGGAGCGGCGCTTCGGGCTCTCGGCTGGGTGAGCGGGGCAGCGCCGCGGCGGAGATGGTGCTCGTTACCCCCGTGCTGCTGATCCTGTTGTTGTTCATGGTCTTGCTGGGCCGCTTCGCCGTGGCCCGGACCGACCTCGACGGCGCCGCCCGAGACGCTGCACGGGCGGCGTCACTGGAGCGCTCGTTTCCCGCCGCCGCAGCATCGGCTCGCACCGCTGCAGAGTCCACGCTGGCCAGTCGTGACGTGACCTGTCGCGTCCTCGACGTGAGCGTCGATGCTGACTTCAGCCCCGGTGGCTGGGTGGCGGCCGAGGTGTCGTGCACGGTGGACCTCACCGAGCTGTCGCTGCTGGCGGTGCCGGGGACCAAGTCCATGACGTCGCGCTTCGTGTCGCCCCTCGAGACCTACCGGGGGCTGGAATGAGCGCCCGCCTCACAGAGCAGTCGGGCCAGGTGACGACCTTCGTGGTCGTCTTCGCTGTCACGGTGATCTTCGTGGCCGGCCTGGTCTTCGATGGGGGCTACGTGTTGGCGGCGCGTCGCCGGGCCCTCAACGAGGCCGAGGCTGCTGCCCGGGTAGGCGCCGACGCCCTGGTCGTCGACTCCTACCGATCCACCGGTGGTGTCGAGTTGGACCCGGGGCTGGCCATCGCCGCGGCCCAGGGCTACCTGGCCCAGACCGGCCACAGCGGGACGGTGCGGGTCCTCGGCGATCGGGTGGTGGTGGACGTGAGCTTCAATCAGCCCCTGCAGATACTCGGCGTGGCCGGGATCGGGTCGATGTCGGTGAGTGGGACAGGAGAAGCCAGAGCCGTACGAGGAGTCGAGGTCGAGCAATGACGAGAGTGCGGAACGTGACGAGAACCGTGGGCGCGGTTGGCGCCTTGGTTGGCCTGGTGGTGGGCGTGCCGGTGGCGCTGGCGCTCGGCATCGGCTGGCCCCTGCCCCGAGAGGTCCCCAGCCTCGACGAGCTGGGCCGGGCCCTGAGCGGCTCGTCCATCTCCGACGGGGCCATCATGGGGATCCTCGCCGCCGTGTTGTGGGTGGCGTGGTTCGCCTTCGTGTGCTGCGTGGCCCTCGAGGTGGTGCGGGCGCTTCGGGGCCAGCAGGTGAGGATTCCCCTGGCCGGGACTTTCGCCCGCTGGGTGGTGTCCTCGATGACCCTGGCGTCGTCGCTGGTGGGCGCCCGCCCGGCGTTGGCCGAGGTGGTGCCGAGCTACAGCCCCGCGGTCGTGGTGGTCGACCAGTCCGCCTACCACGTCGTCGACACGCCCACGCCGCCCACGCCGGCGCCGACGGCCGAGGAGGGCAGCTACCTCGTGGTCGAGCCGGGCCAGACGCTGTGGGGCATCGCCGAGGAGACCGTGGGGGACCCCTACCGCTGGCCCGAGTTCTTCGAGCTCAACGTTGGCGTCGAACAGCCCGACGGTCGCTGGCTGCGCAAGCCCGACCTGATCCGCCCGGGTTGGAGGCTCAAGCTCCCCGCCGACGCCGTCGTCACGTCGACGGCGCCTCCCGTGGCCAACGACGAGACGACGGCGCCAACCCCGGTGCCCACGACCGCACCAGCGCCGGCGGCGGTCGACGAAGCGGCCCCGGCATCGCGCTCGGCGACCCGTACGCCGGCGGCGCCGATGGCGGTGCCCACACCGATGCCGTCGGAATCACCGGCGGGGCCGACGACGACCGCTGCTCCGGCGGACGCCTCCGACGATGCTGAGCTCGCTTCAGCCCTGCGCCTGCCCGACCAGGCCGCGTCGAGGCCCACACCCCAGAACCCCACCACCACCACCACCCCTGACCGTCGGGTGGAGCCGGGCGACCAACCTCCGG
The DNA here is from genome assembly GCA_019348305.1 of Actinomycetota bacterium. The sequence goes on along the minus strand of JAHWJQ010000056.1, from coordinate 3,233 downwards.
CCGAAGATGGGCGGGGCGTGCTCGACGAGCTGCCCATCCCCATGGGTGGCCAGGGCCTCTTCGGCGCAGCGCTTCTTGGGGCCGGGGTGGTCGGGGCGCTCCAGTTGCGCCGACGGGTCCAGATGCGCCACCGCCGGGCCGGCACGCGGATCCCGGTGGCCGAGGAGCAGCTGGCCAGTGCCGAGCTGGCGTTGCGGGCCGGCGCCGATCCTGACGGCGCCGCCTTCGTCGACCTGGCGCTGCGGGCCCTGGCGAGCGGCGTTCAGAGCGAGGGCATGGAGTCGCCCCAGATCCTCGGCGTGCAGCTGGGTTCTCGTGAGCTCGAGGTGGTCCTGGCCGAACCGATGGCACCGGCACCGCTGCGCTTCAGGGCCCGGGCCGGCGGCAGCCGTTGGGTCCTGGCCAGGCGAGTTGGCCTCGACGAGCTCGAGGACCTCGCCGCCGACGTCCCTGCCCCGTTGCCCGCCCTGGTGACGCTCGGCACCGACGAGAACGGTGCGAGGGTGCTCTACGACCTGGAGGAGCCCGGCCTGACCTGCCTCACCGGCGACATCGAGGCGGCGAGGCAGATCCTCTACGCCGCTGCAGCGGAGCTGGCCACCAGCTCCTACGGGGAGTACTACTCCTTGGTCCTGGTGGGCTTCGGGGAGGGCCTGGCCCCGCTGGAGCGGGTCCGGGTGGTCCCGTCGCTGGCCGAGGTGATCGACGATCTCGAGCGAGACGCCGCCGAGGTCGGCCAACTGCTGGTCGAGAGCGAGCTGGACTCGACCGTCGACGGGCGTATTCAAGGCGTGAGCGTGGACTCGTGGGCGCCGACGCTGGTGCTGTGCGCCGAGGTGCCGCCCGCCCGCCTGGCCCGTCGACTGGCGTCGCTGGCCGATGGCGCCGGCAACGCCGGCGTCGCCATCCTGGTCGCCGGCGAGATGGACGCCGGTACCAGGCTGGAGACCGACGGCGAGCTCCTCGAGGTGACGCCGATGGGGGTAGCGGTGGCTCCTCAGCGGCTCTCCGAGGAAGAGGCTGGGGAGATCGGTGAGCTGCTCGAGATGGTCTTCGAGGATCCCGATGCAGGTAGCGAGGAGGACGGCGGCTGGGCCGCCTTGGGCCCGGAGCTCGAGCAGTCGGACGACGTGGGGCTGTTGTGGGCGGAGGAGGCGGTCGAGGACACGACGATGTCCGATGAGCTCGACCAGGGCGCCGCCGAGGAGCAGGAGAGCATCAGGGGCTGGGCCACGCCAGCGGCCGAGTCCCGCTCAGGGGGCCCTGGCGACCGGGTGGCGATGTCGACGGTGGACCCGCTGGTCGACGAGGCCCTCGACGTCGAGTCCGGGGTGATGGTGGGGGTGCTCGGACCGATCGAGATCACCGGCGGCGAGTCGGTGATCGACCGGGGCAAGTCCATCGAGTTGGTGGTCTACCTGGCCACTCATCGCAAGGGCCGGGTGGACACCGACGTGGTCATGGAGGCGCTGTGGCCCGGGAAGCCGCCGAACGGCCGCACCCTGAACACCACCACGACCGCCGCCCGTACCAGCCTGGGCAAAGACGCCAACGGCGAGCTGTACCTCCCCCGCATCTCTGGTGGGGGCGACCGGCTCTATCGGGTCAGCGACAAGGTCCGCCTCGACTACGAGGTGTTCATGGCCCTGGTGGAGAGGGCCGCCGGCCGAGAGGGGCCCGCGGCGATCGCCACCTTGCGCATGGCGTTGTCGCTGGTACGTGGCCGGCCCTTCCAGGTGCTGGGCAAGGGCTACGAGTGGGCCCACGTGGGCCTGGCCACGCGCATGGCCGAGGACGTCGCTGACGCTGCGCACCGCATGGCCAGGCTGTGCCTGGACGCCGGCGACCCCGAGGGGGCCAGGTGGGCCGCTCAGCAGGGTCTGCTGGCCAGTGAGGGCAACGAGCAGCTGTTCCGGGACCGGATGTCGGCCGAGCACCTCTCAGGCAACCTGGCGGGGATCAGGGCGGTCATGGACGACCTCACCGCCCTGGTCGACGACGAGGAGCCCTACGGCAGCATCCACCCGGACACCGTGGCCCATTTCAAGGAGCTCACGGCGGCGGCGAGGTAGACGAGCCCAGGAGGCGTTGTGGTCGGAACCATCTTCGTGGTCATCGTGGGGGCCGCCTTGTTTTGGACCTTCGGCTCGATCGTGCTTCGGGCCTTCGCCTGGGCTCTGGCAGCTGTTGCGGTGCTGAGCGTCTTTGCCGACATCGACGTCCCAGCTGCGGCGCTGATCCTTGCTGCGCCGGCCTGGCTGGTGGGCCATGGACTGTTCCGGCTCCGTAACGGATTCTGGCGCAGCCGACTGCTGGGAGCGGTGGCGCCCTGAGCGGACTGCGTCGCCCACGACCACAGGAATGGCGTCGACTGGCGACGCTCAGGCCCTGGGAGCCGGCCTCGTGATCTTGTGGACCCTCGCCGAGGCCCGCGCCGCCGTGGTGCGCTTCCCGTCGTCGCCGTCCTCGAGGGCCAGTGTGATCTTGGCACGCCCGCCGGATGCGGCGGTGGCGGTACGTTGGCTGTGGCACCGGGCAACGGGCTGTGCCCGTCATGCTTGCACCCGAATGGAGGCCTACCCCATGGGAGATGCCAAGCCACCTCCCGACGAAGCCGACGAGCTGCTCATGCCGTCGCAGGTGGTCAGGCGGTTTCAGGTCGACCCGAAGACCATCGCCCGCTGGATCCTGGCCGGGAAGCTCGATCCCCTCTCGACCCCTGGTGGCCACCGCCGCTTCCGAGCGTCCGACATCAAGCGCTGCCTTCAGGAAGAAACCCACGACGGGGACCCGAAGTAGCGCCGCTCCCTCGCTCGCCGCTCCGGACGGTGACTCAGCCCGAGCGCCGGCACGCGGCGGTGGGCGTGTCAGCGTGCAGCCTTTTCCCGCACGGCCCCGAACGAGCCCGGGACTTCGCTGAGGTCCTCGGCGTCAGCTCCGATGCGGCGGAGGCCGCTTGCTGACGGGCGGCTCGTCATCTCGACCCTGACGGTCGGCCCAGGCGCGGTCCTGCTCGTCGAGGGCGTCCATGACCCGCTCTTCGAGCACCAGGAGCTCGTCCTCATCTGAGCGCAGGGGCACCACGTTCGTGGGGAGGTCCTCCTGGTCCACCTTGACATTCTGTCTCAGCGTGCCGTCGACGTAAGCAGGACCAAAGCCACGGGTGGCCCGATACGGATGAGCGCCCAGCGTCGGCCCGTCAAGGTTCCTGTCTCACCGTGGAGTTATGATGT
>JAHWJQ010000055.1 GCA_019348305.1 Actinomycetota bacterium | reverse complement strand
GCGGCACGGCGCCAAGGCCTGGTTGGGCCCACCGCTGCTGGCCACGGTGCTGGCCGTGGTTGTCGCGTGGGCCGTCGGCTACTACCGCACGGTGGCGGTGCCGCACTACCAGTGGCTCCAGTTGCAACGGGCCCGCCGGCCGGCCAAGGCCGTGACCACCGCGGCCTCCGTGGGCGAGGGGCCGCAGCCCCGGCCCCTCGCCGCCTAACGCCTAACCCCGAGCCTCGACACGCTCAAGCGCCACCGCGGGGGCTTCCCCGGTCGACGGCCACCATCCGGCCGCCACGCCGGCAAACAGCGCCGCCCCCCGCGCTACGGCTTCTGTCGCCGGCGAACGCCACACCGGTAGTTCGCTGTAACGAGCCTTGGCGCCGAGCCAGGGGCGGCTGTCGCTGCCTCCTCCGAAGACGATGACACGCCGGCGGGGACCGACGAGATCCACCAGCCGTTGCGTCGCTCGGGCCGTCCTCTGGGCCAGGGCGTGGAGGACGCCGTTCCACACCTCCCCGGCCCGTTCCCCGGCCAGGTCGAGGGGAGAGCCGTCTTCGATGCTCGCCATCACCGCAGTGACGTCGGCCGCCGTCTCGCCCTCGGCCAGAGCGTCGAGCTCGGCCGGCGACCTTCCCAGGGCCCGAGAGACCTCTCCCAGTACCAGCCCGGAACGGGCGGCGCCCGACAGCACCGCCCATCCTTGGCCACCTGCGGCCAGGGTCACGGCGGTACCGAGCTCCAGCGACCGGTCCACGTCGGGCAGCTCCGGGTGGCGGGCCACGACGGTCTCCGCGGTGCCCACCGAGTTGGCCAGATCGCCGTGTCCTGCGCTGGCCCCCTCGACGCCGGCCAAATGGTCGTGGCCGGCGATCGTGACGGGGATGCCAACGGGAAGCCCGGCCCACGCGGCGCCGGCCGGTGACACCCGTCCCATCACCGCCCCTGCGCCCTCCACGGGGAGAAATACCTCGTCTGGGAGCCCCGCGGCATCGAGCACCTCGGGAAGGTAACGACACTCGCCCACGTCGTAGGCGCCGGTGCGCGCCGCCAGGGAGCACTCGGTGACCGCCGCACCGGTGAGGTGATGGAGGCACAGCTCGGGGACCCCCAACCACCGCCGCACTCCTGTCACCCCGCCCGGTCCCACGAGCCAGCCCAGCTTGGCCACCGACGAGACGCTGCGGAGCCGCTGGCCTATCCGCCGGTCGAGGTCGTGGCCGAAGTGCTGGCGCAGCCGCTCGGCCACCTCCTCACCGCGGGGGTCGTGCCAGCTGATGATGGGGCCCAGCGCAACACCGCGACCATCAAGGGGAGCGCCGCTCTCGGCGATGCCGGCGATGCCGACTGCCGCCACCCGCTCCAGCTCCTCGCCGAGGTTGCTCAAGGTACGGGCAACCGCGCCGTCCAGGCTGTCGACGCTCATCTCCACCCGCTCTGCGTCTTGACGGAACGGGGTGGCGGTGACCGAGGAACCGGCGGTATCGCCGTTCTCGTCGAGGAGCAGTGACTTGATCCTGCTGGTTCCGATATCGAGGCCGAGGAGCAGTGGCCCGGTCGTCATGTGGTCGCCGCCACGCGAAGGATCGCCTCGACCGAGCGATCGACATCGTCGTCTGTCGTCGACCAGTTGGAGACCGAGATGCGCATCAGGCGCCGGCCCCTCCATGTGGTCCCGCCCATCCAGCACGTTCCGTCGGCTTGTAATCCCTCGATGACGCGATCGGTTCGGCTGTCGTCGCCGAACCCGACGAGGACCTGGTTGAGCACGATCTCATTGGCGATCTCGGCGCCACCGCCGGCGAGGGCATGGCCGAAGCGGCGGGCTTGGCGGCAACTGCGCTCGATCATGTCGGCCACGCCCTGGCGACCGAGCTGGCGAAGGCCGGCCCAGGTGGCGAAGCCCCGCGCCCGACGAGACGACTCGAGCGTGAAGTCGGCCCCCGCCGTCGACCCACTACCGGATCCCACGAGGTACGCGGCGCTGTAGGAGACGGCGGCGGCGTGGACGTCGGGACGGGCGCAGAACGCGTACCCCGAGTCGTAGGGGACGTTCAGCCACTTGTGGCCGTCGCAGGCCCACGAGTCGGCAAGCTCCACCCCGTCGACGAGGTGACGGGTGCTCGGGTTCGCTGCCGCCCACAGCCCGAAGGCTCCGTCGACGTGGGCCCAGGCGTCGTGACGGTGGGCGACCTCGCAGGCCTCTCGCAGCGCGTCACAGGCGCCGGTGTTCACGTTGCCGGCTTGCAGGCACACGATGGTGGGCGCCTTCGTCGCGCCGGACAGCACCCGATCCAGGTCACCCACATCGATGGCGCCGTTGGCATCGGCGCCAACCGGCTCCACCACCGAGCTACCGAAGCCGAGCAGGCGCAGCGCCCGGTCGATGGTGCCGTGGCGCTCGGTACCGGCCACGACCCTCACCGGCGGCCCACCGTGCAGCCCGTCGGCCTCGACGTCCCAGCCCGCCTCGGCGAGCACGTGATGGCGGGCGGCGGCCAGCCCGACGGTGTTGGCCGCCTGGCCGCCGGTGACGAAGCCGACGGACGCGGTGGCCGGGATGGCGAGCAGCTCCTTGAGCCACCCGCCGGCTACCTCCTCGGCCGCTGAAGCAGCCGGCGACAGCACGGCGTTGAAGGCGCACTGGTCCCACCCGGTGGCGATGACGTCGGCGGCAGTGGCGGCGTCGAGCGAGCCGCCGATCACGAAACCGAAGAAGCGTGGACCGGCGGTGGCCATGAGCCCGGGCCCCGCTGCAGCCACCAGCTCCTCCAGGACCACGTGGGGCGGAGTCGCGCCCTCGGGCAGGCGCCCCCCGAAGGAATTCCGCAGCTCCTCGCCGCCAGCCGCGGGGGCGACGGGGTGGTCGCCCAACGAGGCCCGGTAGTCAGCCGCGGCGGCGGCAGCGTGGTGGAGAAGGTCCGACAGCTCACCCATGGCGCCAGAAGCTACGCCGGGCTGGGTCCCGGCCCCACCGCGCTCGCGCCCTACTGCTTCCGCCTGGATGCCGTGCGCTTGGGGATGAACAACCCCGCCTCCTGGTGGGAGAACGGGGAGAACAAGTCACAGGCCACGAACCGCGACCTGATCTCGGCCACCACCCGGGGGTCGGGGCGGTGCTTGACGTTGAAGAACGTCTCCTGGTGGACGAGCTGGTCGTCGACGCCCAGGTCGGAGAGGGCGAGACGCATCTCCTCGATCATCGCCCCGTTGCCGACCAGGTAGAAGTGCTTGCCGCCCAGTGTCTCGAGCAGCGGTGGCACCGACTCGGTGAGCCGGCCCCGGAGCCCGGTCCAGCGCGACGGTGGCTGCGACAGAGAGATCTGGTAGCTGAAGTTGCCGTGCCTGCGGGCGAGGTCGTCGAGCTCTTCCGACAGGCACAGGTCCTCGACTTGGCGCAGGCCCCAGTAGAGCCGCATGGGGCGGTCGAAGCCTTGGGCCAGCAGATGGTCGGACAGCGCGAGGAAGGGGCCGATACCCACACCGGTGGCGAGCAGCACGAGCTCGGTGCCCACCTCCTTGGGGATCATCGACTTCCCGCTCGGCCCCCGGAAGCTGATGACGTCACCAACCGAGAGGTTGGCGAGGTAACACGACAGCGGGCCCTCGGGCACGAGACGGACCAGCAGCTGGAACGACGGAGCCGCCTCTGGGGGCGAGACGATGCAATAGGGGCTCTGGCAACGTCGCCCGGACAGGTCGGCCTGAACGCCCACGAAGTACCCGGGGAGGAACTCGAACGGCAGGTCGTCGATGACCTGGAACGACAACCTGATCGTCCCTGTCGTCGTCAGCTTCTCGTAGGCGACGAGCTGGGCACGGCGGTCGTAGCGGTTGACCCGGTCCAATCGCCGTTCCGGGGCGCCCCGTGACACCGGCAGTGGCCCCCGTGGGGGGATGACGAAGATGTCCGGCGCGGGGAGGTGGGGGCGGCCAGGCGGGGGCTCGGGGGCCGATCCGGCGCCGGCGTCGATTGGTCCCATCTGCACCCCCGATCCTCCCCGCCAACTCTATTGATTGCGGACGCGACGGCGGGGGCGGGGGTCTCAGGGCCGACGCGGCGATCTGCAGGCGGGGCTCAGGCCGCTTCCGACGAGCCCGACGGCGGGCTCTGCGACCCCATGTCGGCCACGGCGCGGCGGTGCTCGACGCCGGTGTAGCGCCAGGCCCGCATGCCGCGGGGCCAGCGGCCAGGAGGCAGGCCCGCCTTGTGCTCTAGATGGCGCAGGAAGTCGAGGGGGTCCGGCAACGACTTCCACACCGCCGGCAGGAACGTGGCCCGGTTGATGCCGCGGGCGATAACAAGGCCGTCGATGCCGGGGCGGAGTTGAGCCAGGACCTCGGCCTCGGAGCGTGCGGCGATGGGCTCCAGAGGGCCCAGGATCGACACCTTGATGTGCACCCGGGGGTAGTCCTGGGCCGTCAGCGAGGGCAGGCGGGGGTCGCCAAAGGCGGCCTCCCACGCGCAGCGCGCCACCGCCGCCCCGAGTGGCTCGCTCGACTCGAGGGTGCCGATGCAGCCGTTCAACGCCCCATCCACCTCGAGGGTGACGAAGGCGCCGCGGGGCTCGCGCAGCGCCGGCGGGAGGTGCTCGACGTCGACCGCTGGCGCCCGGCCGCCCGCCAAGCCGACCTCGATGGCCTGGCGGGCCAGCGAGAACATTACGTCGAGCTCGCCTTCGGACAACGCGGCGACGGGGTCGTTCGGTTCAGGCGACAGCGAAGGCTCCATATCCCACCACCCGGTCAGGGTCGCCGGCCGTGTCGGCCGAGGTGCGTAGATCGATCAGCTCGACGTCGAGCCCACGCCGGCGGGCGGCGACCAGGAGCCCCCGCACCGGGAACACTCCACAGGCGTCACCGGACCCGAGGGCTTCGGCGTCTTTGCTCACAATGGCCGCCGCAGTACGGCGGTCGAGCGTCTGCGCGCTGCGGTGGTCGTGGTAGTGGCTCAGGTCGCTGCTGACCACGACCAGGGTCTCCGGGCCTCCCCAGACCTCCTCGAGCGCGTCGGCCACCCGCGACGCCGCGACCTGGCCGACCACCAGGGGCACGATGGCAACGTCGCCGAGGGTGAGCTGGATGAACGGCAGGTGCACCTCGAGGCTGTGCTCCGCGGCATGAGCCCGATCGGAGACGACGACCTTGCCGGCGGCCACTAGGCGGTCGCGAGCTTCGGTGTCGACCGGCACGAGCCCGAGCGGGGTGGCGAAGGCGTCAGCGCCGGAGGCAGCGATGCTGTCCAGTGCGATGGTGTGGGCCGGCCCCATCAACACCACCCGCTCCACCTGGCCGCGCAGCGGCTGCACCCGGGCGTAGGCCGAGGCGGCCACCGGGCCGGAAAAGACGTAGCCGGCATGCGGGGCGATGACCGCCTTGGGGGCGGTGCCCGGGGGCGGGCCGCCGGCGCCTTCCAGTGCGGCGGTGACGGCCGCCTGCAGCGCCGCGGGGTCGGCCGGGTAGAACATGCCGGCCACCGCCGGCGGGCGGACGCGGCCGGTCCTCATGGACGCACCCCTGCCAGCCGGACCGGGATGCGTCGGGGGCCACCGCGGCCGGGCTGCCCGTCGAAGAGGCCGGCGATGCGGGTGCCACAGCCGAGGCAGGCGCCGTCGTCGCTCAGGCGGTACTCGCCCAGGGAGTACCAGTCCCGCTCGATGACCCGCTCCCCGCACCCGGGGCAGTAGGTGCTCGACCCCTCACGGTCATGGACGTTGCCCGTATAGGCGTAGTGCAGCCCGTTGTCGAGGGCGATACGCCTGGCCCGGGCCAGCGTCGCCGGCGGCGTGGGCGGGCGGTCGCGCAGCTTGTAGTCGGGGTGGAAGGCAGTGAAGTGGACGGGGACGTCAGGGCCGAGGTCCTCCACGACCCAGCTCGTAAGGGCGTCGAGCTCGGCGTCGGAGTCGTTCATGCCGGGGATGAGCAGGGTGGTGATCTCCAGCCACACACTGGTCTCGTGGCGCAGGTAGCGCAGGGTGTCCTTGACCGCTTCCAACTGGGCTCCGCAGGTGTGGCGGTAGAACTCCTCGGTGAAGGCCTTGAGGTCGACGTTTGCCGCGTCCATGTGCTCGTAGAACTCGACCCGCGGCTCCGGGCAGACGTAGCCGGCGGTGACCGCCACCGCCTTGATCCCCCGCTCACGGCAGGCGTCGGCCACGTCGATGGCGTACTCGTGGAAGATCGTCGGGTCGTTGTAGGTGAAGGCGACGCTGCGACTGCCGAGCCTCTCGGCAGCCGAGGCCAGCGTGGCGGGCGAGGCCTGGTCGGCCAGCGTGTCGATCTCCTTGGACTTGGAGATGTCCCAGTTCTGGCAGAACCGGCACGCGAGGTTGCAGCCGGCGGTCCCGAACGACAGGACGGTGCTCCCGGGGAGGAAGTGGTTGAGCGGCTTCTTCTCGATGGGGTCGACACAGAACCCACTCGACCGGCCGTAGCTGGTGAGCACCACCTGGTCGTCGAGCCGGGCGCGCACGAAGCAGACGCCCCGCTGGCCCTCTCGCAGCTTGCAGGCGCGGGGGCAGAGGTCGCACTGGATGCGGCCGTCGTCGATGACGTGCCAGTACTTGGTGGGGACGGTGAAGTCGTCCCAGTGCGGAGCCCGGCTGTCGTCGCCCGGCTGGCCACTGCGGTCGCTGAGGTTCATCCCTGAACAAAACGACAAATGGGGGCCCGTCATTCCTGGTTGCCCCGCTCCACGAGCATCAGCGGGTGAGCGTGTCGATGGCGCCCGGCGGGCCCCGGCGGACGAACCACTCGAAGCCGTAGACGGCGGCGAAGTCGGCCTCCGGCAGCCGCATCGCCGAGCAGGTCTCGGGGATCTGGCTGGCGTGGGCGGCCATGGCCTGGCGCTTGATGGCCAGCACCCGCCGCACGTCGACCGTGCAGTCGATCTCGACGGTGGACAGCCCCAGCGTGCTGGCGGCCAGGCCGAGTTCGCTTCGCTCCGGCTGGGCCAGTCCCCGGGAGGCCTCTACGACGAGGTGGGTCTCGACGAAGTGGAGGTACTCCCGGTCGACCGTCGCCTCATAGAGGGTGCCGACGCCGGCGTCCTCTGCCGCTTGCACCGCCACCCGGTGGACCTGGACGTGATCGGGGTGGCCGTAGATGCCCAGTTCGTCGTAAGTCACGAGTGCCAGGGCGTCCTCCTCCCGCAGGATCCGCGAGAGCCGCTCGGCGGCTTCGTCCACCGAGCAGAATGCGAACGCTCCCGGCGCGACCTCCTGCGCGCCCGCAGCCATCCCTGAGTCGTGGTACCCGAGGAACTCGACGCGCTGCGCCCCCAGTCGCTCGGCGGCCTCGGCCGTCTCGGCCACCCGGCGCACGGCAAGCGGCACACCGGGACCGACCAACGGTGACGGCTCCCCCTGCTCGCCCTGAGTGGCCAGTACGAGCACCGGTCGCCATCCCTGGGCGGCGAGCAGGGCCATCGTCCCACCGGTGAAGATGGCCTCGTCGTCGGGGTGGGCGTGGAAGAAGACGATGCTCCCGCCTCGTGTACGGAGAACGTGATGTGCCAACCCATCCATCATCTACGTTGAAGCCATGGCTGATGCACCTCGGGACGTCGAGCGGGTCTACTCCACTGGCGAGGTCGTGGCGAAACTGCGGCGCTTGGCCGACGCCCTCGAGTCCGGGACCACGTTTCGCATCCAGATCGCCGGTGAACGCATTCGGGTGCCCGCACGCGCCCAGTTCAGCGTCGAACACGAGCGCGACGACGACGAAGAGGAGATCGAGTTCCAGCTGAAGTGGGCGCTTTCTGACGTGCCGTCCTCGGCCGGCGAGGACGAGCCCGTCGTGGATATGTAGCTCCGGTCCGGCGCGATCTTTTGGGGTGGCCCTCTCCCGTCGCACCGTCCTCGGTTCGGCCGCCGCTGCGGCCGCTTCGTTCCTGCTCTCCTGTGCCCGCCCTGCCGGGGGCGGGCGGTCCGAACGGATGAGCGGCCCCGAGGGCGCAGGGCGCGACGCTGCCCGCCGTGGCCGCCTTCAGGCTCGGCCGTCGACGCCGGCTGGCCAGGCGCCGGTGGGGCTGCAGCCGCTGGGCCTCGAGCGGGACCGTGGCGGCCTCGTCTTCGTGCCGTCGCGCCATCGGGTCGACGAGCCGCTACCCGTCGTGGTCATGCTCCACGGCGCCGGCGGGAACGCGATGGGTGGCCTCGGCCCTTTCCTCGACCGGGCTGAGGAGGCTGGCGTGATCCTGCTCGCCCCCGACTCCCGAGGTCGCACGTGGGACGTCCTCCTCGGTGGCTACGGCCCCGACGTCGCCTTCGTCGATCGCGCCCTGCACCAGACGTTCGGCCGCTACGCCGTCGACGCCCACCATGTGGCGGTGGAGGGGTTCTCCGATGGAGCGTCCTACGCCCTCGGGCTCGGGTTGGCCAACGGCGACCTGTTCCAGAGGGTCATCGCCTTCTCACCGGGATTCGCTCCGCAGAGCGCCCCCGAAGGGCGCCCATCGGTGTTCGTGTCCCACGGAGTGGCCGACAACGTGCTTCCCATCGACCGCTGCAGTCGCCGCATCGTGCCTGCACTGCGCGACCGGGGCTACGACGTGCGCTACCGCGAGTTCGCCGGCGGCCACGACATCCCGGCCGCCATCAGCGAGGAGGCGTTTGCATGGTTCCAGGACCTCGAGAGGAGATGACAGTGACGACTTCGACCTACCAGGTGTCCGGGATGACGTGCGGGCACTGCGTGAGTGCTGTGAAGGGAGAGCTCGGCAAGCTCGATGGCGTGAGCGACGTCGACGTCGACCTCGCGACAGGCACGGTCACAGTGACGAGCGAGACCGAGCTCGACGCCGCGACCGTGGAGGCTGCCGTCGACGAGGCCGGCTACGAGCTTGTGTCATGACCTCGCGTGTCCCTCAGTGGGCGCCCCCGCGCGGCCGCCAGCCGGTGCAGGGCCCAGATGGCAGAGCCCGCCGCGACGATGATCATGCCGCTCACAACGCTCGCCGCCGGCAGGCTGACGGCCAACAGGGCGCAGCCCGCCAGGCCGAGGCCGGCGAGCGCTGGGGGCCAGCGGCGCTGATCAGCGGGAAGCGCCAACGCGGCTGCGTTGGTGATCGCGTAGTAGGTCAACACGGCGAACGAGCTGAAGCCGATGGCGGCCCGCAGATCGACGAGGAGCACGACGACCGCCACCACCGAGCCGACAGCGATCTCGGCGCGGTGCGGCACCCGGTGAGCCGGGTGGACCGCGTCGAGCCACCGCGGCATCTCGCCGTTGGCGGCCATGGCGAAGACGGTGCGACTCACACCCACGATCAGTGACAGCAGCACGCCCAGCGAGGCAACGGTGCCGCCGACCCGTACCGCCGGCGTGAGCCAGTCGAGCGACCCGGCCGCCACCGCGGTCGCCAGCGGCGCCGGCGACGCGGCGATGGCCTCGGGACCGGCGGCGAGGAGGGCCGACACGGCGACCGCCCCGTAGACGGCGAGGGTAATGGCGAGCGCGAGCGGGATGGCTCGTGGGATGGTACGTCTGGGGTCGACCACCTCCTCTCCCAGGGTGGCGAGGCGGGCGTACCCGGCGAAAGCGAAGAACAACAGCCCCGCCGACTGCAGGATCCCCCACCATCCCCCCTCGCCGGTGAGCGGCCCCAGGTTGTGCGCGGACGCCTGGCCGCCCAGCAGAGCGCCGGCCACGACTGCGGCGAGGGCGGTGAGAACGACGGCGACGATGACGTGGGTGAGCCACGCCGTCTTCCGTACCCCTCGGCAGTTGACCGCCGTGAGCGCGACGACGGCGAGGGCAGCCAGCGGTCGGCGCCACTCGGGCAACGCGTAGCCACCGAAGGTGAGCGCCATCGCCGCGCAGCTCGCCGTCTTCCCGACCACGAAGGACCATCCGGCCAGGTACCCCCAGAAGCCGCCGAGTCGCTCGCGGCCATAGAGGTAGGTGCCCCCGGACTGGGGATGGACAGCGGCGAGCTGGGCCGAGGAGGTGGCGTTGCAGTAGGCGACGAGAGCGGCGACGGCGAGGCCCACCAGCAGCCCGCTGCCCGCGGCGCGCGCCGCTGGTCCGACGGCGGCGAACACGCCGGCGCCGATCATGGCGCCGAGGCCCATCACGACCGCGTCGAACAGCCCGAGACGCCGGGCCAGGCGCGTCGGTTGCGTGCCGCTCACCGGGTTCGCCACTCTTCGAAGGGTATGCCAGGTTGCTCGCGCCCTCCTCGCTCGGGGGCACTGCGGAATACCGCCTCAGCCGAACCCGTTGACCGGGCGGCCCCGAGGCCAAGTTCTGAGAGGCGCACCATGTCCGACACCCTCCTCGCCCCACGCGTCGACGTCCGTCGCGCCCACGATCGCTTCAAGACCCGTGCCGGCTGGCTCGACTCGAAGCACTCCTTCTCGTTCAGCCGACACTGGGACCCGGCCAACACCCACCACGGGCTGCTCCTGGTCAACAACGACGACATCGTGACCCCCGGCGCCGGCTTCGAGACCCACCCCCACCGGGACATGGAGATCGTGACGTGGGTGCTGCAGGGCGCCCTCGTGCACCAGGACTCCGAAGGCAACAAGGGGGTCATCTATCCCGGTCTTGCCCAGCGCATGAGCGCCGGGACGGGGATCCTCCACTCCGAGAAGAACGACGCCTGGCGCCTGCAGCCCGAGGCGAGCCGGGAGGAGCCTGTCCACTTCATCCAGATGTGGGTGGTCCCCGACGAGCACGGCATCCGCCCCGGCTACGAGCAGGCCGAGATCACCGACGACGTGCTCAGAGGCGGGCTGGTGCCCGTTGCATCGGGGATGGACAAGCACGCCGGCGACGCGGCCATCCGCATTCGCAACCGCTACGCCGCGCTCTACGCCGCCCGCCTGCAGCCCGGTCAGGGCGTCACCCTGCCCGAGGCGCCCTACCTGCACCTGTTCGTTCCCAAGGGCACGGTCGACGTCGAAGGGGCCGGCGCCCTGGGCCAGGGCGACGCCGTCCGCTTCACCGCCTCCGGCGGCCAACGTCTCACGGCCGTCGAGCCGGCGGAAGTGCTCGTCTGGGAGATGCACGCCGGCGTCGCCGGCTAGCCCTTCCCCGGGTCGGTTGCCGGTCATCGGCGCTCACCCCCGCCGGGCGGTCGCGCAGGACCGGGGATTGCCACACCCAGGGCACCGCGTCAGCTCAGCGACGGTGGCGTGCCCGAGGTGAGCCAGGCGTCGACCAGGGCCCCCGTCGTCAGAAGGCGCCGCG
>JAHWJQ010000054.1 GCA_019348305.1 Actinomycetota bacterium | reverse complement strand
CGGGGTCCCGCAGCGTCGTCTGCATGTACACGCCCCTGCGGTAGTCGGCAAAGCGCCTCTTCGCGTTCTTCATGGTGGTCCGCCGGCGGTCGGGCTGGCCCCGCTCCCAGTTCTGCACCCGCTGGGCGAAGAGGTACCCGGCGCCCAGGAAGAGGCAGGTGAGCGTGGTGTAGAAGACGGCGCGGTAGGCAGACGGGATGTTCTCGAACACCTGGCGGGTGACCGGCGAGTCGTCGTGCTCCTGGGCGATGGCGGCGAGAACCCCCGACAGCGCGGTGATGGCGGCCAGGGCGCCCCCGACGGCCACAGCCACGCGGGACGCTCGGACGCGACGGGTCTTGCCGGCCTCCTCAACCGGCGAGGAGGCCCGAGGGGCAGCGGTGGTGGCCATGGCGCCGAAACGCTACAGCGGCCTGCCGGCAACAGCTGAAGCGACAGAAACCGCCCTGGCAAGCCATGTTCACCCCCCGGAAACGTTGCTGCAACGCAGCAGCCGTACCGTCATCTCTCGATGGATGTCGTGCTCTTGCGCTGGCCCGGGGAGGTGGAGCGACGAGAGCGGCTGCAGGCAGAAGGGGTGCCGCGGTTGCTGCTGGTCGAAGACGGGGCGTCCCCCCCACCGCCGGCCGACTGCGTCGAGGACTGGATCAGGGTGCCGGCCGGCGAGCACGACGTTCGGGCCCGCATCACGTGCCTCAGCCTGCGGGCGCAGCTGCACGCACCGCACCAAGCGGAGCGCCCGGACCTGGACGGGGACGGCGTGCTGCGCTTCGGCTCGGTTTGGGTGTCCCTGCCGCCTGTGGAGGGCCGGCTGACCCGGGCGCTGCTCGATCGCTTCGGGGCCGTCGTGGGTCGAGAAGCCCTCTCCAGGGCCGGGTGGCCAGACGGGGCACCGGGGCGCAACGCCCTCGACGTCCACGTCCTGCGACTGCGCCGGCGCCTGGCCACCGTCGGGCTCAGCATCAAGACGGTCCGCAGTCGCGGCTACCTGCTCGAAGCGTCAGCTCCGCGTCAGGAAGAGGCGCGAGAGGCGTAACAACCGCACAACAACCGCGTCATCTCCTCCTTCTACCTTCGGCGTCAGGGACGGTGAAAGGACGAACAGCGGTGATGCGATCGAAGAACTTCGTAGCCAGCGGGCTGCTCGCCACCGGTTTGGTGGTGCTCGGCGGCGACGTGGCGTGGGCGCAAACGGCCGAAGTGACGGCAGAGGAGGTGCAGACGAACCTCGACAACGTCTTCGTTCTTCTTGCCGCCGTGCTCGTCATCTTCATGCAGGCCGGCTTCGCCCTCGTCGAAGCCGGTCTGACACGGGCCAAGAGCGTTGCCAACATCATGATGAAGAACTTGATGGACTTCTGTGGCGGCGCCCTCGCGTTCTTCGCCGTCGGCTACGCCATCGCCTTCGGCGCCGACCGGAGCGGCCTCGTGGGCTCAACCGGCTGGTTCCTGGGTGACGGCGCGTTCCAGTACGGGACGCTGACGGTGCCGGTGACCTTCGTGTTCCAGGTTGCCTTCGCCGCGACGGCGGCGACGATCGTCTCGGGCGCCATGGCCGAGCGGACCAAGTTCAAGAGCTACTTCCTCTACTCGGTCGTCATCTCGGCGTTGATCTATCCCGTCGTCGTCCACTGGAACTGGGGCGGGGGCTGGCTGTCGAAGCTCTCCACGCCCTTCCACGACTTCGCTGGCTCCACGATGGTGCACATGACCGGCGGGATCGCGGCGCTCATGGGAGCCATGATCCTCGGCCCCCGCATCGGGAAGTACGGCGCCGACGGCAAGCCCAGAGCCATTCCGGCGCACAACATCCCCTACGCGGTGCTGGGCACCTTCATTCTGTTGGTCGGCTGGTACGGCTTCAATCCCGGCTCCGAGCTGGCTGCTGACGGCGCCATCGGCGGCATCGCCCTGACGACGACCTTGGCGGCGGCGGCCGGTGCCATCGCCGCCATGCTCGCCATCTGGATGAAGTCCGGCAAGCCCGACGTCGCCATGGCGGCCAACGGCATGCTCGCTGGCCTCGTCGGAATCACGGCCGGCACCGCCGCCGTGAGCAACGTCGGAGCCGTCATCATCGGGGCCGCTGCCGGGGTCATCGTGGTGGCCGCCGTGTTGTTCTTCGACCGCATCCGGATCGACGACCCGGTGGGTGCCATCTCGGTGCATGGTGTGTGCGGCGCCTTCGGCACCATCGCTGTCGGGTTGTTCGCCACCGAGGACAGCGACTTCTGGAAGGCAGGCCTCTTCTACGGTGGCGGGGCCGACCAACTGGTGAGCCAGGTGATCGGCGTGGTGGCCGTCGCCGCCTTCGTGGCCGTGGCCGCCGGCCTGCTGTTCCTGGCCATCAAGGCCACAGTGGGCCTCCGGGTCTCCCCCGAGGAGGAGCTGGCGGGCCTCGACGTGTTCGAGCACGGAGCGCCTGGCTACGGCCCCGACGTGACACCGGTGCTGGCGCCCACTCCGCTTCCCGACCGCCCCGCCGTAGCCATACCGACGGGGGCGAGTTCGTGATCAAGCTTGTCAGCGCCGTCATCAAGCCCCACATGCTCGAGGCCGTCAAGGAGGGGCTCAAGAGCGCCGGCGTCCAGGGCGTCACCGTCACCGAGGTCAACGGCTTCGGTCGCCAGGGCGGCCACACCGAGACCTACCGCGGCGCCGAGTACAGCGTCGACCTGATCCCCAAGCTCAAGGTCGAGGTCCTCTGCTCCTTCGACGACGCCGAGCGGATCATGGACGTCATACGCAAGTGCGCCCACACCGGCAAGATCGGTGACGGCAAGGTGTGGATCATCGACGTCGAGCGACTGATGCGGGTGCGCACCGGCGAGATGGGCGAGGACGCCGTCTGAGTCTCCCGCCCCGTTACCGGGCGGGCGCGTCCTCGGTGGGCATCGCCTCGGCGCCTGCGGTGGCGGGGTCGTCGCCCTGGCGGGCCACCGCCTCCGCCCGCCGGCGAACCTCGTCGGCGTCGCCCAGGTAGCGGGAGCTGACCGTGCGAAGGCGGTCGTCCACCTCATAGACCAGGGGCACGCCGGTGGGGATGTTGAGCGCCGCGATTTCGGTCTCGCTCATGGCGTCGAGGTGCATGACCAGGGCCCGCAGGCTGTTCCCGTGGGCCGCCAAGAGCACCGTGCGCCCGACCCGAAGGTCGGCCGCGATCACGTCGTGCCAGTAGGGCAGCACCCGCACGACCACGTCGGCGAGGCACTCGGTGGCGGGTAGGAGGTCGGGCGGCAGCAGCTCGTAGCGGCGGTCGAAGCTGGGGTGTCGGGGGTCGTCCTCGTCCAACGCCGGCGGCGGGATGGCGTAGCTGCGCCGCCACAGCTTGAACTGCTCCTCGCCGTACTGGGCCCTGATCTCAGCTTTGTTCTTGCCCTGGAGGTCGCCGTAGTGGCGCTCGTTCAACCGCCAGCTGCGGCGCACCGGCAGCCACAGCAGGTCGAGCTGTTCGAGGGCGATGTTGGCCGTGCGGATTGCCCTCGTGAGCAACGACGTGTGGACGACGTCGGGGAACACGCCCTCGGCCCCCAGGAGCCTCCCCGCTTCGCGGGCTTCGGCCTCGCCCTGGGCCGACAGGTCCGAGTCGTACCACCCGGTGAACAGGTCCTGCTTGTTCCAGGTGCTCTGGCCGTGGCGCAGCAGGACGAGGGTGCTCATGACAGCAGTATTCACGACCGCAGGCAGCGACGGGTCAGGGCTTGCCGGGCAATGCGCCCTCGCCTGGCGAGGGGAGCCGGACCTCGACCGCGCAGTGCTTGTAGGAGGGCTGGCGGGAGTAGGGGTCGAACGACGAGCCGGTGAGCTGGTTGGTCTCCAGGTAGTGCATGGGGACGAACACCTGGCCGGGACACACCGTCGGCGTCACGAAGGCCCTGACCGTCACGGACGCCCGCGACGAGGCGATGACGACGCGGTCGTTGGGCTGGATCCGCCGCTCGGCGGCGTCGGCCGGCGACATCTCGACGTAGGCCTGCGTGGGGGCGAGGCCGCGGAGCATGGCCGACTTGGCCGTGCGGGTCTGGGTGTGCCACTGGGCCGAGCTGCCACGCCCGGTCAGCAGCACGAGCGGGTACCTCGAACTGGTCGCCTCACGCACGGGCCGGGGCGCCTCGAAGACGAACCGCGCTCGGCCGTCGGGGTGGTAGAAGTGCCCGTCCTCGAAGAGCCGGCGCTCGGCTTCGCCGCTGTCGCAGCCGGGCGTGAACGGCCACTGGATGCCTCCCCGCTCCTCGATCATCCGGTAGTCGTCGATGCCCGTGAAGTCACAGGGCTGGTCCTGTGACAACCGCTTCAGGATGGCGAACACCGCCTCGGGGCTCTCCCACTCGCCGAAGAGGTCGCCGCACCCCCAGGCCTCGGCGATCAGCTTGAAGATGGAGAAGTCGGCCAGGGCCTCCCCGGGAGCGCGGGCCACCTTCTTCAGGACCCCGAAGCGTCGCTCGGAGTTGATGAACGTGCCTTCCTTCTCGCCCCAACCGGCGGCCGGAAGCACGAGGTCTGCCCTCAGGGCGGTGTCGGTGCTCGTGTACATGTCCTGCACGACCAGGAAGTCGAGCCGGTCGAGGACGTCGGCCAGGTGCGGCTGGTTGATCCACGAGTGGGCGGGGTTGGTGGCGATGACCCACAGCCCCTTGATGCTGCCGGCCAGGACCGCTTCGATGATCTGGTCGTAGGCGAGGCTGGGGCGGTCGGGGATGCGGGTGACGTCGATACCGAGTCGGGAGGCGACCGTCTCGCGGTCGGCCGCGCTGGTAAAGGCACGGCCGCCGAGGAGGTTGGTGGTGTTGCTGAACAGCCGCGACCCCATGGCGTTGCACTGGCCGGTGATGGAGTTGGCCCCGGTGCCCGGTCGCCCGATGCTCCCCGTCATCAGCGCCAGGTTGATGATGGCTTGGGCGGCCCGCACCCCCTCGTGGCTCTGGTTCACGCCCATGGTCCACCAGAACGAAACCCGCTTGCCCTGGTGGATCGTGGCGGCCAGGCGCTCCAATTCCTCCACGGCCAGCCCCGACGCCGCGCTGACTCTCTCGGTGGTGAACGACCGGACGTGTTCGGCGAACTCGTCGAACCCCAGGGTGTGGGCTTCGATGAAGGGGCGGTCGATCCAGTCCCTCGCGATGAGCAGGTGGGCGATGCCGTAGAGCAGGGTCAGGTCGGACTTGGGGCAAAGGGCGTAGTGCTGGGTGGCGGCCACCGCGGTCTCGGTGCGCCGGGGGTCGACCACCACGATCTCGGGGTTGTGGGGGTTGCGGCAGATGCGCTCCCACATGATGGGGTGGCTGATGCAGAGGTTGGAGCCGATCAGGACGATGACGTCGGAGGTCTCGAAGTCGCCGTAGGTGTAGGGCGGGGCGTCGAAGCCGAAGGCCTCCTTGTAGGCCACCACCGCGGTGGCCATGCATTGGCGGGTGTTGCCGTCGCCGTGCACGATGCCCATCCCGAACTTGGCCACCGCTCCCAGGAGGGCCATCTCCTCGGTCGGGATCTGCCCCGTGCTGAGGAAGGCCACGGCATCTGCACCGTGCTGTTGCTGGATGCCCTTGAAGCGCTCGACGAAGGTGGCCAGAGCCGTCTCCCAGCTCACGGGCACCAGCCGGCCCCCGTCGCCGCGGAGCAGGGGGACCGTGGCCCGGTCGGGCGCCCGCAGGGGCGTCAACGCCTCCCACCCCTTGGGACAGGCCATGCCGAGGTTGACGGGGTACTCGGTGGTGGGCGAGAGGTTGACGGCCTCGCCTTGTTTCAGGTGCACGTCCATCGAGCACCCGGTGGAACAGAAGCCGCAGATCATGGGGGTGGTGGCATCGGGGGCGAGGCGGGCGGGCAGCTGCCCGAGACCGAAACCACCGGGCCGGCGGAGGAGGTCGCGTGTGAGTGCCCCTTCCCGTTGATGGAGCAGTCCGAGCAGCCGGCGCCGGCCCGGGATCGGGCTCATCCCCGGTCTCCTGGCATGCGGGGCGCCGAGACGGCCTGGAAGAACTGCGAGCGCTCGATCAGCTCACCGGCCACCACGCACACGAGCCCGAGCAGCGACGCCAGGGCCACCAGCACCGGCGACAACTGACGGTGGTCGGCGCCGGTCAGGGTGGCCAGCCCGAGGGGGATGGCGACGCCGCCGACGAGGCCGGCGGCGAAGCGGAGGCGGGTGCAGGTCGACAGGTCACGGGTCAGGAGCAGCGCGGTGCGCTTGTGGTCGGTCGTGGCGTGGTCACGGAGGTGCAGCAGGAAAAGGGCTTCCCATGCCAGCTTCACCGCGCTGGTTGCCGCCAGCAGCAGCCCCAAGGGCGGGATCACGGCGGCGACGGTGGCCGCGGCAACGGGGCCCAGGGCGATGGCGGACACGGTGGACGTCACGACGACGGTGGCCAGCCCGGACACCACCGAGGTGAGGAAGAACTTGGTGGCTGTCCTCCCCGCACTCCACCAGCGCCGGGAGGTGACGGCGTAGACCATGACCGAACAGCCGATGCCGGCGACCCCGACCCCGCCCACCAGGCCGCCGAGCAGCAACGTGGAGCTGGTCTGGCTGGCCGGCGTGGCCCACAGGACGCCGGCGTAGAGCGTGGCCATGAGGGCGAAGCAGCCGAAGGTCACGATCTCGCGGCTCAGCCAGGAGTGGCGGAACCCGATGACGGCGCGGAAGGCATAGGCCGGCCGGCCCAGGTGCAGCACGCTGGCAGCCAGGGCCAGAAACCCGAGGGCCACGGCCACGATGGCGTTGAAGGGCTGCAGGGCGCCGGCCAGGCGGTGCCCGGCGCTCGCCCGCAGCAACAAGTCGGTGACGAAAGCGCCGACGGACAGCTGGGTGAGCACGAGCATGATGGCCAAAGGGGGGTGGTTGCTCGCCGGCCTCAACGAGAACAAGTCGGCTGCCTGCAGCTGGTTGATCTGCTGTTTCTTGGTCACGTACACCGTCGTGGGCACCGTGGTCGACGAGGGTGGGGCACCGGGCACCAGCGACGTCGTCACCGAGGCAGCCACCGCGCTCGCCGTGTCGATGACCTTGATCTTGATGGCGCCGTTGGGGCAGGCCTGCACGCAGGCGGGGGCCTCACCCACGGCGAGGCGATCGCGGCACATGTCGCACTTGCGCACGATCCCCTTGGCCGGGTTGAACCGGGGCACTTCGTAGGGGCAGGTCAGGGTGCAGTAGCTGCAGCCGATGCACTGGTCGTCGAGGTGGCTGACGATCCCGGTGACCGGGTCCTTTTCGTAGGCGTCCACGGGGCAACCCTCGAGACAAGCGGGCTCGACGCAGTGGTGGCAGGCAGTGGTGACCGTCTGCTGGAGCGGCTCAGCCGGGGTTCCCCCGTGCAGGAGACCGACCGAGCGCCACGACTCGTCCTCGTCGAGGCCGTTGAGGCTGTGGCAGGCGGTGACGCACGCCTTGCAGCCGGTGCAGGCGTCGAGGTCGACCTCGAATCCGTACTGCTGGCCGGGCAGGGGTTCTCGAAGGGGGATGAGGTTCTCGTAGTACCGCGCCTGGCTGGGGACCAGGCCGGCGTCGTGACGGGTGGCGAAGTCCTCGATCGCCGTCAGCGTCGCCTGCTGCGCGAGGTACCGGTCGACGAGGGTGGGGCCAGTGAAGCTGTCCTCGGGGGCGATCGCCGGATCATCCGGCGAGATGGCCTCGAGGGCGAAGAGGTTCACCGAATCCCGACCAGCACCCGGTCCTCGACAACCCGCACGGGGAACGTCATGACCGACGTGGCCGGATCGTCCAGGCACTCGCCGGTGCGCAGGTCGAAGCTCTGCTTGTACATCGGCGACGCCACCTTGGGAATGTCCGCCCGGGAACCGACGATCCCCCTCGACATCACGAAGGCCCCGCTCTTCGGGTCGTAGTTCGACAGCGCGTAGAGCTCGTCCGTGGTCGACAACCGGAACAGGGCGATCTGATAGAGGCCGGCCCGCACGCAGGCGCCGCGGTCGGGCACCAGCTGGTCGATGGCGCAGACGTCGATCCAGGTCGTGGTCTCGATGACGGTCACAGGAGGGCCTCCACTGGTTCGGGTTTCTCGTTGGTCGTCGCCGGCCGTGGCTGTCCCCGCTCGTGGACGAACACCACGTTCGGGTCGCTGTCGTCGGTGTTCAAGAAGGTGCGGAAGCGAGCGAGCCGAGCTTCGTCTTCGACCGTCGCCTTCCACTCGCACTGATAGGACTCGACGTGGCGGGCCATGTCCGCCTCGAGCTCGCCGCAGATACCGAGGGCGTCGTCGATGACGACCCGCCGCAGGTACTCGATGCCGCCTTCGAGCTTGTTCAGCCACGTGGCCGTTCGCTCGAGGCGGTCCGCGGTGCGGACGTAGAACATCAAGAAGCGGTCGATGTAGCGGATCAACGTGCCCCGGTCGAGATCCTCGGCGAAGAGGATGGCGTGCTGGGGCTTCATCCCGCCGTTGCCGCCGACGTAGAGGTTCCAGCCCCGCTCGGTGGCGATGATGCCGAAGTCCTTGCTCTGGGCCTCGGCACACTCGCGGGCGCAGCCGGACACGGCCGACTTGATCTTGTGCGGCGCGCGCAGCCCGCGGTAGCGCAGCTCCAACTCGATGGCCAGGCTGGTCGAGTCTTGGACGCCGTAACGGCACCAGGTCTGGCCCACGCACGACTTCACGGTCCGCAGTGCCTTGCCGTAGGCGTGACCCGACTCCATCCCGGCCTCGATCAGGCGGGCCCAGATGGCGGGCAGCTGGTCGACGGTGGCGCCGAACATGTCGATGCGCTGGCCCCCGGTGATCTTGGTGTAGAGCCCGAAGTCCTTGGCGACCTGACCGATGACGATGAGCTGGTCCGGTGTGATCTCACCACCGGGAACGCGAGGGACGACGGAGTAGCTGCCGTCGCGCTGGAGGTTGGCGAGGAAGTGGTCGTTGGTGTCCTGCAACGAAGCCTGCTCACCGTCGAGGATGTAGCCGCTGCCGAGCGAGGCCAGCATCGATGCCACGGCCGGCTTGCATATCTCGCACCCCCAGCCTGACCCGTGGCCGGTGAGGACCTCGGAGAACGACGTCAGCCGGTGGACCCGCACGATGTCGAACAGCTCCTGGCGGCTGTAGGCGAAGTGCTCGCACAGGTGGTTGGCCACCTCGACGCCGGACTTGCGAAGCTCGGCCTTGAGCAGGTCGATGACCAGCGGCACGCAGCCGCCGCAGCCGGTGCCGGCGCGGGTGGCCTCCTTGATCCCGGCCACGTCGGTGAGGCCGCCGTCGGCCACCGCCGCACAGATGGCGTTCTTGGTCACGTTGTTGCAGGAGCAGATCGTGGCCGTGCCCGCCACGGCGTCGACGCCGGCCGCCCCGGCGGGCGAGCCCGCCCGGTCGGGGAGGATGAGGTCTTCGGGATGCTCAGGCGTCGGCATGTCGCCGCGGGACATCTGGGCCAGCGTCTGGTACGCGGCGGCGTCGCCCACCAGGATGCCGCCCAACACCCGCTTTCCCTCGCCGGCCAGCACGAGGCGCTTGTAGACCTTGGCCACGGGGTCGCTGTAGACGATCGACTCTGCGCCGGGGGTGGTGGCGAAGGCGTCGCCGAAGCTGGCGACGTCGACGCCCATGAGCTTGAGCTTGGTGGACAGGTCGGCACCGCTGAACTCGGCGTCGCCGCCGAGCACACGGTCGGCGGCCACCCGGGCCATCTGGTAGCCCGGTGACACCAGCCCCCATACGCGGCCGGCGGCGACCGCGCACTCGCCGATGGCGTAGATGCGCGGGTCGGAGGTGCGACAGCCGCCGTCCACCACCACCCCGCCCCGCTCGCCCACCACGAGGCCGCAGTCCCGGGCCAGCTGGTCGCGGGGCCGGATGCCGGCGGAGAAGACGACCAGTTCCGTCGCCAGGTCGTCCGCCCCCGCGAAGCGCATCCCGGCCACCGAGCCGCCGGCGCCGGCCAGGATGGTCTCGGTCTGCATCGACAGGTGCACCGCTACGCCCAGCTCCTCGATGCGCCGACGCAGCGCGGCACTGCCCCCGTCGTCGATCTGCATGGGCATCAGCCGGGGAGCGAACTCCACCACGTGGGTGTCGAGGCCGAGGTGGCACAGGGCGCTGGCAGCCTCGAGCCCGAGGAGGCCGCCTCCCACCACCGCCCCCACCGAGCAGCTGTCGGCGAAGTCGCGGATGGCCTCGAGGTCGTCGATGGTGCGGTAGACGAAGCAGCCGGGCAGGTCGCGGCCCGGGATCGACGGGACGAAGGGGTACGAGCCGGTGGCCAGCACCAGCGCGTCGTAGGCAACAGCGGTGCCGCCGGCCGAGACGACCTTGGCAGCCTCCCGGTCGATGGTCGCCACCGGGTCGCCGACGTGCACCTCGAGGCAGGCGCCGGTGAAGAAGCCCGGCGCCACCAGCGACAGCTGCTCGGGCGTGGTCCCCGTGAAGAAGGAGGTGAGCCCGACCCGGTCGTAGGCCAGGTGGCGCTCCTCGCAGAACACGACGATGTCCCACTCGGCGGTGGCCCCCCGCTCGATCAGGATCTCGATGAGCTTGTGGCCGACCATGCCGTGGCCGGCGACGACGAGGGTGCGGCGGTGCCCCATCAG
The DNA here is from genome assembly GCA_019348305.1 of Actinomycetota bacterium. The sequence goes on along the minus strand of JAHWJQ010000054.1, from coordinate 953 downwards.
ACGGCCACCTCGAGCTCCCAGTCCCGCCGCCAGGCCCGCTGCCGCCAGGCCACCGAGACGAGGGCGGATGCGACGAGGGCGGCGAACACCATGAAGCCGGGCCCGAAACTGCCGGTGGTCCCGGCCAGGGCGCCGAAGCCGAAGGGCAGAAGGAAGCCGCCCACCCCCCCGGCCGCGCCCACCAGACCGGTCATGGCGCCGATGCGGCTGGGGAAGCGCTGGGGCACGAGCTGGAAGACCGCTCCGTTCCCCATGCCCAGCGCCCCCAGAGCGCCGAACAGCAGGGCCACCGTGATCGGGAGGCTGGGAAGCGAGACCAGGACCACGGCGGACGCCGCCACCGAGCACAGGACTGCGGCCAGCACCCGGGTGCCGCCGTGGTGGTCGGACAGCACCCCTCCCAGCGGGCGCAGGAACGAACCGGCGGCGGCACAGAGTGCGGCGAAGCCGCCGGCGGTGACCTTGGCCAGCCCGAAGCGGTCGACGAAGAAGATGGGCAGGTAGGCGGCGAGGCCGACGAAGCCACCGAAGGTGACCATGTAGAACCCGCACAGCCACCGGGCGTCCCCCTCCCGCAGCAGCGAGAGGATGCCTCCCGGTGTGCCGCCGGCCCGCGGAGGCTCCTTGGCCAGGACAGCGAAGGCCAGCCAGGCGAGGGAAACGGGGATGGCGGCGAGCCCGAACACGGCGTGCCACCCCACTACCTCGGCCAGCCGGGGGGCGGCCAGAGCGGCCACGATCGTCCCCGAGTTTCCGGCCCCGGCGATGCCCAGGGCCAAGCCCTGGTGCTCGGGCGGGTACCAGCGGCTCACCAGGGGAAGCGCCACCGCGAAGCTGGCCCCGGCGATGCCCAGGAGCAGCCCGATCCCCAGGACCTGGCCGAAGGTGCCGCCGGCCAGCCACCCCCACGCCAGGGGGACCAGGACGAGGGCCATCGAGACCAAGCCGGTGCG
>JAHWJQ010000053.1 GCA_019348305.1 Actinomycetota bacterium | reverse complement strand
AAGGCGCCGGCCAAGAAGGCTGCGGCGGCGCCCGCGCCTCTGAAGAGGTCAGCGGTGGCCAAGGCCCCGGCCAAGAAGCGGTCGGGTCTGGTCGAAAAGGCCACCGAAGCGGCCAAGAAGGCGCCGGCCAGGAAGGCCCCGGCCAGGAAGGCCGCTGCCCCTCTGGCAAAGGCGCCGGCCAAGAGGGTGCCGGCCGCGGGGTCGGTGGACAAGTCGGCGGCCAAGAGGGCCGCTGCCGCCCCGAAGAAGGCACCCGGCCTACGCAAGGCGACCCCGGTCAAGAGGGCAGCCAAGAAGCGCTGAGCCGGGCCGGCGCCAAAGCGCCGGTCAGTCAGCCAGTGCCAGGCCGATCCGCAAGGGCCGCCCGTCGTGCAGCTCGAGGCGCTGACCCTCGACCAGCGCGTCGACCCGCAGCACTTCGGTGGCCAGTGTCTCTGCGGCCACGTAGCTGCGGTGGCCCTCCACCGCCGCCCACACGTCGTCGGGCACGACCAGCGACAGCCGGACCCGGTCCGACACGTGCAGCCCCGCCGCCTTGCGGGCCTGGTTCACGAGCCGCACGACGTCGCGGGCCAGGCCTTCGGCGGCCAGTTCGGGTGTGATGTCGGTGTCGAGCACCACCAGGCCGTCGTTGCCCGGCAGGGCGCGGGCCCGCTCCTGGTCGCGTGGGACGAGCCGCAGGGTGTACTCGTCGTCGGCCAGGACCCGGTCCAACACGGTGACAGCACCGTCGCTGCTGCGGACCCAGTCCCCTGAGCGCACCGCCTTGATCACCTTCTGCACGTCGGGGCCGAGCCGGGGGCCCAGCACCGAGGGCACCACGGCGAGGACGACGTCGCCGTGGGCGGCGATCTGGTCGGTCAGCTCCACGTGCTTGGCATTGACCTCGTCGCCGATGAGATCGGCGAAGGGGGCAAGTGCAGTGGGATCGGGAACGGCCACCGTCACCGACGCCACCGGCAGGCGCACCCGCAGCCCCGAGGACTTCCGTACCGACGCCGCTGCGGAGCAGATATCGCGGACGCGGTCCATTGCCTTCACCAACTCGGGGTCACCTGGAAGGTCCTCTGGGTCGGGCCACTCGCTGAGGTGCACCGACCGTTCCCCCGTCAGGCCCCGGTAGACGGCCTCGGTCACCAGGGGCAACAGTGGAGCTGCGACGCGGCACACGAGCGTGAGCACGGTGTAGAGGGTGTCGAAGGCATCGCTGTCGCTGTTCCAGACGCGGTCCCTGGAACGGCGGATGTACCAGTTCGTCAGCGCGTCCAAGAACTTCTCGATGGCGGCGCAGGCCCCCGACAGGTCATAGGCGTCGAGCGTCGCCGTCGCCGCTTCGACCAGCTCGCGGGTCTTGGCCAGGATGTACCGGTCGAGGACCCCTGAAGCATCCGTGCGGAATCGGGCGCGGTAGCGGTCGGCATTGGCGTAGAGCGTGAAGAACGAATAGGCGTTCCAGATGGGGCTGATCACCCGCCGCATCGCCTCTGCGATCTCCCGACGGTCGTTGGCCAGGTTGAGGTCCTGGCCCCGTACCACGGCCGAGGAGAGAAGGAACCACCGCACGGCGTCGGCGCCGTAGGTGTCGAACATCTCCTCGGGATCGGTGTAGTTGCGGAGCCGCTTCGACGCCTTGCGACCGTCGTTGCCCAGGATCACGCCGTGGACCACGCAGGTCCGGAAGGCGGGCTTGTCGAACAAGGCCGTGGCCAGGACGTGCAGGTTGTAGAACCACGCCCGGGTCTGGCCGACGTACTCGACGATGAAGTCAGCCGGGAAGTGGGACTCGAACCAGGCGCCGTTCTCGAACGGGTAGTGCACCTGGGCATACGGCATCGAACCCGACTCGAACCAGCAGTCGAGCACCTCCTCCACCCGGCGCATGGTCGAGCGTCCGGTGGGGTCGTCGGGGTTGGGCCGCGTGAGCTGGTCGATGCCAGGGCGGTGCAGGTCGCCGGGCCGCACGCCGAAGTCCCGCTCCAGCTCGTCCAGCGACCCGTAGACATCGACGCGGGGGTACTCCGGGTTGTCACTCTTCCAGACCGGGATCGGCGAGCCCCAGAAGCGGTTGCGGGAGATGCACCAGTCGCGGGCGTTGGCCAGCCACGACCCGAAGGCGCCGTCGCGGACCTGCGCCGGCACCCAGTCGATCTCGTGGTTGAGCTCGAGCATGCGGTCCTTGAAGGCCGTGACCTCCACGAACCACGACGAGACCGCCTTGTAGATGAGCGGTGTATCCGTGCGCCAGCAGTGCGGGTAGCTGTGCAGGTACGTCTCGTGGCGCACCACCGAGCCCTGCTCCTTGAGGTGACGGGCAATGGCGGCGTTGGCCTCGAAGACCTGCACGCCCTGGTAGTCCGGTACCTGGGAGGTGAACCGGGCGCGCTCGTCGAGGGGCACCACCACCGCGATCCCGTTCGCCTCGCACAGTCGCTGGTCGTCCTCGCCGAAGCCGGGGGCGATGTGGACGGTCCCGGTGCCCTCCTCGGTCGAGACGAAGTCGCCGGCCAGCACCCGAAAGGCGTTGGGGGTCTCGGCGAAATAGTCGAACAGCGGCCGGTACCGCCGTCCCACCAGGTCCGCACCTCTCACGGTACCGACGCGGGTGGTGCCCGCCAGCTCCTTTTCGTAGCTCGCCGCCCGCGCCTCGCCCACCAGGTACCGCACCGGTGAGCCGTCGCCGGCCGCCTCCTCGAATACCGCGTAGTCGATGCCAGGACCGACGGCGAGGGCCAGGTTGGACGGCAGCGTCCAGGGCGTGGTCGTCCAGACCAGGACCCGCTCGGGCGGCTCTCCGTCGGCGCCTTCGAGCTCGAACCAGACGGTGAGCGCGGGGTCCTGGCGCTCGCGGTAGGCATCGTCCAGGCGGGTCTCGAAGTTCGAAAGCGGGGTCTCGCACTCCCAGCAGTAGGGGAGGACCTTGTACCCCTCGTACACGAAGCCCTTGTCCCACAGCTGCTTGAAGGCCCACAGCACGCTCTCCATGTACGTCAGGTCGAGCGTCTTGTAGTCATTGGTGAAGTCGACCCACCTGGCCTGGCGGGTGACGTAGGCCTCCCACTCCCGGGTGTAGCGCAGCACCGAGGTACGGCAGGCCTCGTTGAAGCGCTCGATGCCGTAGTCGGTGATGGCGACGTGGCCGGAGATCCCGAGCTCTTTTTCCGCTTCCATCTCCGCGGGCAGGCCGTGGCAGTCCCATCCGAAACGCCGCTCGACCCGCCGGCCTCGCATGGTCTGGTACCGGGGCACTGCATCCTTGACGAAGCCGGTCAAGAGGTGCCCGTAGTGCGGGAGGCCGTTGGCGAACGGAGGGCCGTCGTAGAAGACGAAGTCGTTCTCGCCGCCAGGTCCGGAGGATCGCGCCGCCACCGAGGCCTGGAAGGTCCCGTCGTTCTGCCAATGCTCGAGCACCTGCTCCTCGATGGCAGCGAAGGAGGGTTGCTGGGGAACTTCCGGATAGGGGTTCTCCGGCGCGGAACCATCGCTCATGCCATCCACGATAAGGCGCCGGCCCGGCAACTCCTCGACCTTTCCGGCGGGAATGCCCCGGGCCGACAGAGCGTTGCGCAGTCCCCGGCCGCCCGGCGCTCAACCGGGCGGTCGGTGAGGACTACTCGGTGGTAAGTTCCATCGTCTTTTTGCGACCCAGGGGACACGCTGATGCCCAAAGCCTCGAAGGCCGCCCCCAGCCGGAAGAAGGCGGCGCCCAAGGGCGCAGCTGCGGTCAAGGCGGCGGCCGAGAAGCCCAAGAAAGCCACGCCACAGGCCAAGACGGCCAAGAAGGACCAGCCGGCGAAGACCTCCGGCGGCACCGGCGCGGCAGCGGCCAAGGCGTCGGGACAAGCGGCCAAGCAGCCTGCGGGCAAGGCCGGGGCGGCCAAGAAGGCGGCGGCCCCCGCCACCAAGGCGCCGGCGCCCACCGCCACCAAGCCCGCGGCCAAGAAGACCTCTCCTTCGGCTACCACCAAGAAGGCAGCCGCGGTTGCCGCCGCCGCTCCGGTGGCGAAGCCCGCCGTCGGTGGAGCGGGCGGGGCCACCGCACCTGGCCCCGTCGCGAAGACCGCCCCCGCAGATCCCAAGTTCCTGGAGGAGCAGCGGGGCCTGTTGCTGGCGGAGCGGCGGTCGTATGAGGAGCAGGCCACTGCCCTCAAGGCCGAAGCCGACCAGCTGGCGGCCGAGATGGAGCCCGGCGACGTGCAGTTCGACGAGGAGTCGGGCGAGGGCGACTCGATCGGGATGGAGCGCGAGCGAGACCTGCAACTGGCCGGCCAGGCCCGGGCTGCGATCGAAGAGATCGATCGCGCCCTTTCCAAGATGGACGCCGGCACGTACGGGATGTGTGAGCGGTGCAACCAGCCCATCCCCAAGGCCCGATTGAAGGCCCTGCCCTATGCGGCGTTGTGCGTGGCCTGCAAGAGCGGGGGGCTCACCTCACGCCGTTGATCACCGCAGCGGTGGCTGTCGGAGTGGTGGCGGTCGACCAGGTGACGAAGAGCCTGGTGCTGGACCGGCTGGGGAACGAGCCCGTCCACCTCTTTTGGACGCTGCGCCTCAACCTGTCGTTCAACCGCGGCGTTGCCTTCAGCCAGGGGCAGGGCCTCGGACCGTTGATCACTGTTGCCGCCCTCTTGCTGGTGGTCGTGCTGGTCGTGATGAGCCGCTCGACACAGGGAAAGCTCCCCGCCGCGGCCCTCGGCCTCTTGATCGGCGGAGCGTGCGGCAACCTCGGCGACCGGCTCTTCCGCGACCACGGCGGTGCGGTCATCGACTTCATCGACCTGCAGTGGTGGCCGATCTTCAACGTGGCCGACATGGCCATCACCACCGGCGCCGCGCTGCTGCTGCTCACGGGGCTGCGCCAGTCTCCCGGTCATCCCGGTGCCGCCAGGACCGAACCGGACTGATGCAGGAGACGATCCCGGCCGCCCTCGCCGGCGAGCGGGTCGACCGCGTCGTGGCGATGGTGACCGGCCTGCCCCGCTCCGAGGTGGCTGCGCTGGTCGAGGCCGGCGCGGTCCGCCTGAGGGGCCGGCCAGTTCGGAGCCGCAGCCGGCGGGTCGCCGAAGGGGACGTCGTCGAAGTGGACGTGCCGGAGCCGGCTGCCCCCCCCGTCCTCGTTGCCGATAGAGCGGGGTCGGCGCCGGTTGTCCATGCCGACGACGACGTGATCGTCGTCGACAAGCCGGCCGGCGTGGTCGTGCACCCGGGCGCCGGTCGTGGCGAGGCCACGCTGGTGCAGCGCCTCCTCGTCGACTACCCGGAGCTTGCCGGGCTGCCGGCGGCCGGCGCCGGCGAGGCCGATCGCCCCGGCGTCGTCCACCGCCTCGACGCCGGCACGTCGGGGTTGCTGGTCGTCGCCCGGTCACCCCGCGCCTATCACTCGCTCGTGGCCCAGCTGGCGGCGCGTTCGGTCGAGCGCCGCTACCGGGCGCTGGTGCTGGGCCACGTGGAGGCGGCCGGCGGGGTGGTGGACGCTCCCATCGGCAGGTCCGAGGGGGACCCCACCCGTATGGCTGTCAACACCGCCGGCCGACCAGCCCGCACCCGCTACGAGGTGCTGGGCCGCTACCACCACCCCGTCCCCACGACCGAGCTGGCGTGCCGGTTGGAGACGGGGCGCACCCACCAGATCCGGGTCCACCTGGCGGCCATCGGCCATCCCGTCGTGGGGGATGCCCGCTACGGCGGCAGCCGGCCGGTCCTGTCGCTGGAGCGGCCCTTCCTCCATGCCACCCGCCTCGCCTTCGACCATCCCTCCACCGGCGAACGCCTCGTCTTCGACTCGCCGCTGCCCCCAGACCTCGAGTCGTTCCGCAGCGCCCTCGGGTGACGCGCCCCGAGGGGCACGCCGCTCCCACCGACGAAGAGCTGGTCCGGCTGCTCCTCCGGGTGCTGGCCGCCGTGGTCGCCTTGGTGCTGGCCCTGGGGGTCGCCACGGCCGCGACCCGGCTCACCGAAGACGAAGCTCGGCAGGCCGCGCCGGCGGCCAGTGAGCCCGCCGGCGAGATCGGGCCTTCCCCGGGGCGCCTCGTGGCCCCGTACCTGCAGGCCCGCACCCGGGCCCTGGCCGGCGCCCGAGGGCGCAGGAGCGCGGTCGTGTCCTTTGCCGACTACCTCGATGAGGCCGCTGCCCGCCGCTCCTTGGCAGGGACGGGGATCAAGGTCCACTCCCTGTTGGTGGCGGCACCCGGAGGGGTGCCCGACGAGATCCCGGCGACGGGGTCGGTAGGCACCTTCGTCCGCCTCCAGCGTGAGGAGGCGCTGTCGGAGAAGCGGGCCTTGCAAGAGCTGCTCCCTACCGTCTCGGACCCCGACTTCGCCGCGCAGTACGCACAGGACCTGGCGCGGGTGACCTCCCTCGCCCGCTGGCTCGAAAGGCCCGGAGGGCTGGTCTATGGCGGCCTCGTCACAGGTCCGGCCGAGCAGCTGCAACGACTTGCCCGCCGCCCGGAGGTCCGCCTGGTCGACGTCGGGGCGACGGACGAGGTGCCCGATCCGGGCCGGCGCCGGGGCCTACGCCCCGAGGAAACCGCGTCTGTCGGAGAACCCCCCGAGCGGCCGGCCCCTCGCTGACCCTGCCCGCCGGCTTTGGGCAGCCTGACCGCCGCATACCGACGTTGAAGCTGCCCGGACTTGTCTAGGTGAGGGGGGCCAGCGACGTCGTGGTGCCGCGGGCCCTGGCCACCATCTCGGCCAACGTGAAGGACTCGAGGTGCTCCCTCATGTGCGCGCTCACGTCGGCCCACACGGCCAGCAGGACGCACTGGCCCTCGTGGTCGCAGGCGCCGTTCTGGTGAGGCTCCCCGAAGTCGCCGGCCACGATCGGCCCGTCCACCGCACTCACGATCTGGCTCAGGCTGATCTCCGACGGGTCGCGGGCCAGCACGTAGCCCCCGCCGACACCTCGTTTCGAGCGGACCAGGCCGGCGCCCTTGAGGGCGAGGAGGATCTGTTCGAGGTAGGGCTGGGGCAGCCCGGTCCGCTCGGCGATGTCGCGCACCGAGGTCGGGGTCTCGCCGGCGTGCAGGGCCAGTGAGAGCAGGGCCCGACTCGCGTAGTCACCCCGGGTGGACACCTTCACGACAACCCATGGTACGCCCGGGTGGGCGCGTCTTCCTGGTCCGCCCTCGTCCCCGCCCGGCGCCGGTAGCCTTTCCGTCACGTGACCCCGGGGAGCGAGTGCCAGTGAGCGAGTGCCGGTGAGCGAGCGCCCGTGAGCGTCGGGGGGCCGGAGCTGCTGGCCGAGCCCGCGTCGGCCCCGTTGCTGCCTGACTACGGCGGAGCCTGCCTCGCCAACCTGGTTCCGGCCTTGCAGCAGGAGCGGCCTCGGCCGCAGTGGCTTCCCGAGCCCGTGCTCGACGCCCGCCAGGTCGTGCTGTTGGTGCTCGACGGGCTCGGCTGGTTGCAGTTCCGGCAGCGTCTCGGGCTCGCCCCCACCCTGGCCGCCATGGCGGGGCGGCCCATCCACTCGGTGGCCCCCACGACGACCGCTTGCGCGCTGGCCTCGCTGACCCTCGGGCGACCCCCAGCCGTCCACGGCATCGTCGGGTACCGCCTCCGCCTCGACAACAACCAGATCCTCAACGTCCTTCGGTGGCGAACGGCAGAAGGGGACGCCCGCCAGCAGGTGCCCCCGGAGGGGTTCCAGGCACTTCCGGCCTTCGGTGGCAGCCCGGTACCGGTGGTGACCCGGGCGGAGTTCGCCGGCAGCGGCTTCACGCTGGCCCACCTCGGCGGAGCGCGGCTGCGGGGGTGGCGGGAGGCTTCCTCCATCGCGGTGGAGGTGCGGTCGCTGCTGGCCGAGGGGGAGCCGCTCGTCTACGCCTACTACGACGGGATCGACCACATTGCCCACGAGCGGGGGTTCGGGGCCTACTACGACGCCGAAGTGGTGGCCGCCGACCGGATCGTGGCTGACGTCGCCGCGGCATTGACGCCGGGAGCCGCCCTCGTCGTGACGTCCGACCACGGCCAGGTGGAGGTGGGGGAGCGCCTGGTGAGCCTGCCCGACGAGGTGCAGGACCTCTGCCAGGCGGTGTCCGGCGAGGGCCGCTTCTGCTGGCTGCACGCCCTACCGGGCAGGGCGGCCGAGCTGGCGGCGGCGGCGGAGGAGTGGGTTGCCGGCACCGGGCTGGGCTGGGTGGTGACGCGCGAAGAAGCAGACGCCGGCCGCTGGTTCGGCGGCCCGCTCAGCCCCCTGGTCGCCCGCCGCATCGGCGACGTCGGCCTCGTGGCTCGCCAGCCGATTGCCTTCGTGAGCCCGAGGATCGAGGGCGCCTCAGCGACACCCCTCAACGGGCAGCCGCAACCGGCCCGGCTCCGGTGCCGGCACGGTTCGCTCACGGCGGACGAGATGCTGGTGCCCCTCCTGGCCTTAGGATGAGCCGATGGTCGAGCACCCCTCCCAGCGCACGCCGCTCCTCGTCCCAGAGCCCGTCGAGGTGGCGCCGGCGGCCCCGGCGGCGGACGAGGCGGGAAAGGGAGAGGCGGTGCAGCACCCGGCCAAGGTGATGCGCATCGGGTCGATGATCAAGCAGTTGCTCGAAGAGGTCCGCCGGGCGCCCCTCGACGACGCCGGCCGCGAGCGGCTCACCGACATCTACCAGACGTCGATCACCGAGCTCGGAGAGAGCCTCTCCGACGACCTCAGCGACGAGTTGACCCGGCTCTCGAGCCCCTTCGACGCCAGCGGCGGCCCTCCGTCGGAGGCGGAGCTGCGCATCGCGCAGGCCCAGCTGGTGGGGTGGCTCGAAGGTCTCTTCCACGGGATCCAGGCCACGCTGTTCGCCCAGCAGATGGAGCTGCGCCAGCAGATGGAGGAGATGCGCCGGCGGGGCCTGCCGCCGGCGCCTGAGGGCGCTACCCGCCCCGGCACCTACCTGTAGGCGGCGTTATTCAGGAGGCGAGGGCAGAGGTGTCGGCGACGGCCCGGTTGCGCCCGGTCGACTTCGCCTCCCACAGCGCCACCTGAGCCCGGCGAACCTGGTCTCCGGGGTCGTCGCCGGCGCCCTCGCTGCACCCGGCGGAGACGGTGACCACTACGTCGCGATGGTCGTCGAGGACGACGGGCTGGTCGCTCACCGATTGGCGGATCCTGTCGGCCAGACGCCAGGCTCCATCGAGGGAGGTGTGGGGGAGGACGACCAGGAACTGGTCGCCTCCGCGACGGCCGGCCACGTCCTCGGTGCGCAGCCGCGAAGAGATGGTCTGGGCCACCGACCGGAGTACGGCGTCGCCGGCGGGCCGGCCGTGGTCCCGGTTCACCCGCTCGAGGCGGTCGACGTCGATCACCACGACGCTGAAGGCGGTTCTCACCCGCCGGGCCGAGGCGGCCACCACCTCCAGGTGCTCCTCGACGCTGCGGCGGCTGGACAGGCCGGTGAGGGGGTCGACGCGCAGCAGTTCGGCGGCATCGGCGTCGCGGGTCGCGAGGTCGCGCTGCAACTGGCCGACCCGCTCCGCCGCGACCAGGCGGGCCACGACCTCAGCGGAGTCCACCGGCTTGCGCAGGAAGTCATGGGCCCCCCGGCGGATCGCCTCGGCGACGCCCTCGGCGGTCATCTCGGTGACGGCCAGCACCACCGGCACTGCGCCGGCGGTCTCGTCGGCTCGCAGCGCGTCGAGGAAGGCGAGGGCGGGGGCCAGGGGGTCGGCGTCGACGAGCACCGCCGCCGGTCGCTCGGACTGGACGACGGCGACGGCGGCCGCGGGGTCCCCCGACCGCAGCACCCGGTAACCGCGCGCGGGCAACAGTCCCTCGGTGGCAGCGAGGACGTCGGGATCGCCAGAGACGACGAGCAGCGTCCGGGCGGGCGCCGTCGTCTCGGCGCTCACGACCGTGCTCCGACCTCGAGGCGCATCGTGGAAGCCTACCGGTAGGTTCTGCAGATGCCCCCCAACGCCGAGGCGTCGCATCTGGAGAACCACCCGGTCGACCGCTACCTCCGGATGGGCGAGAACGCCGTCTACATCCTGGCCGGACTTCTCCTGATCGCCAGCGCGGTGGTCGTCTTGTTGACCGTGGGCTACCACCTGGTGAGCGACCTTCAAAAGGGCGTCGAGGGCGCCGTCACCACAGCCCTCGACGGGCTCCTGCTCGTGTTCATCGTGCTCGAGCTGCTGGCCGGCATCCGGGCCACCATGATCGAGCGCCAGCTCGTGGCCGAGCCGTTCTTGGTGGTCGGCATCATCGCCTCGATCAAAGAGATCATCGTCATCACGCTGCGGGCCAGGAGTGAAGAAGGCCTGGGAGACCAGGCCTTCGGCGCAGCCATGACCGAGATCGGCGTCCTCGGCCTGCTCGTCCTGTTGCTGGCCGCCGCCGCCTACCTCGTGCGGCGCAAGGAGCGGGAGCCGGGCGAAGCCGACGGCAGCTGAGCGCGCCCGAACTCCGCTGCGCTAGCCTCGAACCACATCCGTGTAATTTGTCCACAGGTTGTCGACAGGGACCTGTGGACGCTCATCGAGAGGCCGTCCGTGGCGGATTCCTTCAGCCATCTGCACCTTCACACCGAGTTCTCGATGCTCGATGGAGCGGCTCGGGTCAACCAGGTCGTGGCGGCGGCGGCGGCCGACGGTCAACCGGCGCTCGGGATCACCGACCACGGCAACATGTACGGCGTCCTCGACTTCTACCGGGCCTGCCACGCCGAGGGCATCAACCCCGTCATCGGCATCGAGGCGTACATGGCGGCCGAGAGCCGCACCGAGCGCCCGGTGCGCCGGGGCCGCCTCGACGACACTGGCGGCGAGGGAGAGCGGGGCGAGAAGCTCTATTACCACCTCACCCTCCTGGCCGAGACCACTCAGGGCTACCGCAACCTGTTGAAGCTGTCCTCGCTCGCCTACCTCGAGGGCTACTTCTACAAGCCTCGCCTCGACTGGGAGTTGCTCGAGCAGTGGCATGACGGGGTCATCGCCACCACCGGGTGCCTGGGAGGCGTCGTCCTGCAGGCCCTGCTCAACGACCAGGTGGAAAAGGCCACCCAGCTGGCGGCTCGGCTTCAGGACATCTTCGGGCGCGACTCGCTGTTCGTGGAGTTGCAGGACCACGGCCTGGCCGAGCAGCGCCGGACGAACCCCCAGCTCATCGAGATCGCCAGGCGCATCGGCGCGCCCCTGCTGGCCACCAACGACAGCCACTACACCCACCAGGCCGATGCCGTCGCGCACGACGCCCTGCTGTGCGTGCAGACCGGCTCTTCCATCGACGACCCGAACCGGTTCAAGTTCGACTCCGACCAGCACTACCTGAAGAGCGCGGCCGAGATGCGGTCGCTGTTCTCGTCCTATGAGCAGGCCTGCGACAACACGCTGTGGATCGCGGAGCGGGCCAAGGTGGAGATCGAGTTCGGAAAGCCGCAGCTGCCGTCGTTCCCGCTCCCCGAGGGATTCGGCCACGAGGACGAGTACCTGCGGTGGCTCACCTACGAAGGCGCCCGCGCCCGCTACGGCGAGCACCTTCCTCCAACGGTCGTGCAGCGACTCGACTACGAGCTCGGCGTCATCACCGACA
>JAHWJQ010000052.1 GCA_019348305.1 Actinomycetota bacterium | reverse complement strand
GTTCGAAGAGGACATCGTCGAGATCGCCCGGTTGGTCCACGGGGTGGGCGGCCTCCTCTACTACGACGGGGCCAACCTCAACGCCATCCTGGGCGTGACGCGCCCCGGTGACATGGGCTTCGACATCGGGCACATGAACCTGCACAAGACCTTCGCCGTGCCCCATGGCGGGGGAGGGCCGGGGGCGGGACCGGTGGCCGTGCAGGCCCGGCTGGCCGAGTTCCTGCCCGGCCCCCTGCCCGTGCGCGGCGACGACGGCGCCTACTCCTGGTTCACGCCCCCCCGCTCGATCGGGCGGGTGCACGGGTGGTACGGCAACGCCTTGGCCCTGGCCCGGGCCCACAGCTACATCGTGGCCAACGGCGGTGACGGCCTGCGCCGGGTGGCGGAGGCGGCCGTGCTCAACGCCAACTGGCTGCGCCAGCGGATCCGGGCCTCCTACGACATCCCCTACGACCGCCCCAACATGCACGAGTTCGTCGCCTCGACGACGGGGCTCAAGAAGGCCACCGGCCTCAAGGCGCTCGACGTTGCCAAGCGACTCCTGGAGGAGGGGTTCCACGCCCCCACCGTGTACTTCCCCCTCATCGTCGAAGAGGCGCTCATGTTCGAGCCCACCGAGACGGAGAGCCTCCAGACGCTGGAGGCGCTGGCGCGGGCCCTGGAGTCGATCGCCAGCGAGGCGATCGAGGCGGGGACGGCGGAGGAGGGGAGGGCAGCGCCCCGGACGGCACCGGTGCGCCGGGTGGACGAGGCGAGGGCGGCCAGGCGCCTCATCCCCACCTTCGACGCCCGGCCCCTGCCCGTCGACGACGAGGCGGCGGCCACCGAGGCGAGCCCGGCAGCCCGCTTCGGCTAGGGGAGCCGTGGCCGGCCTCGGCCGCCAAAATTGGTGAACCGCGGAGGGGGAGGCCGCTACCTTCCGGCTGTGCGAGTGCTGAAGGTGCCGGGCTTCGCGCCGTTGCTGGCCGGCCAGGCGGTCAACGCCATCGGCAACTGGGTGGCCCTCATCGCCATCTGGGGCTTCGCGGCGTTCCGCTTCGACGCCGGCGCCGGCGACCTCGCCCTGTTGTTCGTGGTCCTGTCGGTGCCGGGGGCGCTGTTCGGGCCGCTGCTCGGAGTGCCGATCGACCGGTTGGGCCCGCGGCGCACCCTGATCCTGGCCAACGCCCTCGGCTTCCTCGACGCCATCGCCCTGACCCAGGCCGAGAGCTACGAGGCCATCATCGTGTTGGCCTTGCCGCTCGGGCTCATCGAGGCCCTGGCCACGGCCTCGCTCGACGCCCTGCCCCCCCGGCTCGTCCAGGGGGATGACCTGGTGACGGCCAACGCCCTGCTGGGCGGCGCCCAGGACCTGGCCATCGTGGTCGGGCCGGTGGTGGCGGCCGCCGTCAACGCCCGATGGGGCCTCGCCGGCGCCTTCGGCGCCGACGCCGTCACCTTCTTGTTCGGCCTGGCCGTGGCCCTGCCGCTGGCCGTGGGGCCCGTCAGCGATGCGACCGCGCAATCGACGTGGCGGGCGCTGCGGGAGGGAGTCGGGCTGGCCCGGCGCGTCGACGGCTTGCGCTGGACGCTGTCGGTCGCAGCTGTCACCTACCTGCTCTGGGCGCTGTTCGGGGTGCTCGAGCCGTTGTACGTGCGCGACGTGCTGGGGGAGTCCGACACCGTGTTCGCCCTGCTGCAGACCGTCTTCGGCATCGGGCTGGTCGGCGCCGGCCTCGCCCTCGCCGCCCTCGGCGAGCGCATGGCCCGCCCCCGCTACGTCGCCATTGCCACGGTGGTATCCGGCGGGACCGCTGCCCTCTACCTGGGCACCAAGTCGCTCCCGGTGGCGTTCTTCGGGGTGTTCCTCTGGGGAATCGACGTCGCCTTCTTCTACGTCCCGGCCAAGACCTTGTTGCAGCGGTACGCACCGACGGCGGCCCACGGCCGCATCCTGTCGCTCAACCAGTCGCTCGAACCGCTGGCGGCCATGGCCATGGCCCCCATCGCCGCTGGGGTCGTGGCCGCCGTGGGCGTGCAGGTGGCCGGCGTGGCCGGGGGCGCCGTCGCTGCCGTCGCCGGCGTCGTCGCTCTCCGCCTGGCCCGGCGACTGGGGCCGCTCCCGGCCCCCGGGCCCGTGGACCCCACCAGCGGGTCGTCGCGCGACGCCATCGCCCTGGGTGGCCCCGCCCCCGGTTGACGGGGCGGGGAGGGCTCAGCCCCCGATGATGACGGTGGGGCAGCCAGGGCCCGGAAGGAGCGGGTTCCCGTGGGCACACATGTCGCCCATCCGGGCCGCCGGCTTGCCTCCGATCAACACGGTGGCGCTGCCCATCACGATGGAGTTCGGTGGACCGACGCAGGTGACCATGTCGCCCATACCCGCCGCCGGCATACCGCCGATGAGCACGGTAGGGACGCCGGGACCGATGACGGGGCCGCCCACGTGGGGCACCACCCCGGTGACGAGGGGGCAGACCGTCATGTCGCCCACCCGTATGGCCGGACCCACAGGCACCCCTTCATCCTACGGTGGGCCTGTCTGCCCTTGTGGGCAGACCCCACGACCGGTTCTGGCGATATCCGCGCACCCCCCAGGTGCGTGCACCTCGCCAGAATGCGCGCGAAGAATGCGCTCTAGTCGACCAGGTCGGGCTGCTCCCGCACGATGCGCTCGTAGAGGGGCTGGAAGCTGAACCAGCCGGCCAGGTGGGAGCCGACCTGGGTGCTGGTGAGCTGCGCCATATCGGGGTCGATGTGCACGGGCTTGCCCGCTGCTTCGGCCAACAGCTGCACCTGGCACGAGCGCTCCATGGTGATGAACCACCACACCGCCTCGTCCACCGAGTGGCCCACCGTCAATAGCCCGTGGTTGCGCAGTATCACCGCTTTGTTCTCGCCTAGCGCGTGCGCGATCCGCTTGCCCTCCTCGACGTCGAGCACGACGCCCGTGTAGTCGTCGAAGAGGCCGTGGTCGTCGTAGAAGGCACAGGCATCCTGGGTGATCGGGTCGAGCAACCGGCCGAGGGTGGAAAAGGCCCGTCCGTGGGTGGAGTGCGAGTGAGCGGCGGCCACCACGTCGGGGCGGGCGGCATGGACGGCGCAGTGGATCGCGACCGCCGCGCCGTTGACGGCGCGCTCGCCCTCGACCACGTCGCCCTCGTGGTCGACCCGGACGAGGTCGGAGCTCTTGATCATGCTGAAGTGCATGGCGAAGGGGTTGACCCAGAAGTGATCCGCGTACTCGGGATCGCGGGCGGTGATGTGGCCGGCCACGCCTTCGTCGAAGCCGAACCTGGAAAAGAGGCGGAACCCCGCGGCCAACCGCTGCTTGCGGTGCTCGCGCTCCTCTTCGACCGACGAGAACGACGGCGGCAGGGGGATCTTCAGGTCTGGCATGAGCGCAATCGTACCGGCCACCCCATCATCGCCCCCGGGCGTCACCCCGGTTGCTACCGTGACGTCGACCCATTGGCGGAACGAAAGGACACCGGCTGTGAGCGATATGCCGCCGCCCCCCCCTCCCCCCCCTCCCCCTGGTGGCTTCGGTGCCACCGGCGGCCTCGGTGACGCCAGCTATGGCGGCCCGACCCTGGCCGAGATCGGCCCCCGGGTCGTCGCCTTTCTGATCGACTTCGTCGCCATACCCTTTGGTGGCTTGATCGCCATTGCGGTCGTCAGTGGAATCCTCGGTGCCGTGAGCGATGTGCTCGGTCTGCTGGTTGCGCTCCTGGGCTACGCCGCCCTCATCGGCTTCGGCTTCTGGCAGCTCTACCAGGAGGGCACGACCGGCCAGACCCTCGGCAAGAAGATGCAGAACGTGAAGCTGGTCGGGCTGGAGAACGGTGGGCAGCCGATCGGCTTCGGGATGGCCTTTGTCCGGGCCCTCATCAACAACATCGTCTGCTACCTCGGCTGGCTCCTCGCGTTCTTCGACGCGCAGAAGCAGACGCTGGGGGACAAGGTCTCCAAGAGCATCGTCGTTCCCGCCTGATCGCTTCTCCCTACATAATCAACGTTTTGTAGGGAGACGCCGCAGGAGGCGGGGTCCACTCCGAGGACCGTCTGCTGGGCCAGGCTGGCGCCATGGCCACCACCGCCTACGCGCCCACGCTCGAGCGCTGGTTGCAGCGGTTGGCGAACGCCGGCCGCTCCAGCCGAACCCTCGCTGCCTACCGCGCCGACCTCGACGACACCATGGCCACCGTGGCCTCGGTGCACGGGATGGTCCCGCCCCGCCCGGTGCTCGAGCGCCTCGCCCCCGATGAGCGGGAGCGGGCCCTGCTCGAGGCCTTCGATCGGCTGGACCTCGCGAAGGTGAGCTTCGACGACCTCGACGAGGCCATCGCCGAGTTCCGGACCCGTCCAGACCCTCGCTACCGGGTGAACCCTCAGCGGGGCCCCGCCGAGCGGGCGCCGGCCACGGTGGCCCGGCGAACGGCCGCCATCCGCACCTTCTTCGCCTGGTGCTACGCCACCGGGCGCATCGCGTCTGACCCCGCGGCCAAGCTCGAGGCGCCCAAGCGGCGCAAGCGCCTTCCCCGAGCCCTCACCGAGGCCGTGGCCGGCCAGGCCCTCGACCAGTCCGGCGCCGGCGCCCGCTGGCCCGAGCGTGACCAGCTCATCATCGCCTTGGCCCTCGCCTGTGGGCTGCGACTCGAAGAGATCGCCACCTTGCGCCTCGACCAGTTGGTGGGCACCAGGCCCGACGCCATCGTGGTGCGGGGCAAGGGCGACAAGGAGCGCCGCCTGGGCGTCCCTCCGGTCGTGCAGGAGGCGCTGGCTGCCTACCTGCCGACCCGCGCCGCGCGGCTGGCCAAGCTGGGCCTCGACGCCCGCACCGTCATCGTCTCGTCTCGCCCCCGCGCCGTGCGCGACCGCGGCGGCCACGTCGTGGCCCACACGGTGGAGTCGAGCCGCGAGTCGGTGGCCTATGTGGTCGACCGGCTGCTGCGCCACCTGGGCGCCCGCCAAGCCCAGATCAGGGTCCACGCGCTTCGCCACACCTTCGCCACCCTCGGGTTGCGCGAGGGGGCGTTCAGTCTCCGCCAGCTCCAGGTGGCGCTCGGCCACGCCAGCCTGGCCACCACCCAGATCTACACCGAGGTGGCCGACGAGGAGTTGGCCGCTGCCATGCAACTGCATCCCTTGAGCGGAGCCCCCGACTCCCGACGTGGCAGGGCGTTGTAGGTTTGATCCCGTGCCCCGCAGGATCGACGTCGAGCTCACCAGTGCCCGCGCCGACGGAACCTGGACGTGGCGTGCCGCAGGGGCGCGGGAGCCCAAAGGAGTGCTGACTGGCGACCTGCTCTACCCGGGGGCCAAGGTGGGCGACGTCGCCAAGGCCGAAGCCGACTTCGACATCGACGGCATCACCATCCTGTCGCTCGCGCCTCCGAGGTCGAAGGCGCAACCGGCCAACCTCATCGAGGTCACGGGCCCACCCCGGGCCTTCGAGCCCGTTACCACCTCGCTCGCGCCCAAGCGGGAGGCGCCGAGGCGCGATCGCGGCCGCGACGGTGAGCGGCCCCCGGACCGCAACGCCCGCCCGCAGGGCGAGCGCGGTCCCCGCCCTCCTGGTGAACGCGGTCCTCGCCCCCAGGGCGACCGGGGACGACCGGGCGCTCAGCGGGAGTCCACTGGCCGCGCCGGCGCGACACCGGCCGAGCGGCGCGACCGACCGCCCCGCGGCGATCGCCCGGCAGCCCGGCCCCGAACCGAGCGGCCGCCCGAGCGGGCCGAGGCGGCGGCCAAGCCCCGCCCCAAGCGGCTGAGCCCGTCCAGCAAGCACCGCAGCGCCGTGCTCGCATCGCTGTCGCCCGAACAGCGGCCGGTGGCCGAGCAGGTCCTCCGGGGCGGCATTCCGGCGCTGCGCCGGGCCATCGACGAGCAGAACGCCCAGGCCCGGGCCGAGGGCCGCCCCGAGGTCAAGGCCGACGCCTTGGTGGCGTTGGCCGAGGAGCTGCTGCCCCGCCTCAAGACGGCTGAGTGGCACGACCGCGCCGAGGCGGCCGCGGCCGACGTCGAGGAGATCGGCCTGCGCGACCTTCGTTCGGTGGTGAGCGGGGCCGACGCCGCGGCGCGCGACGACGAGACGCGGAGGCTGGCGGTGACGTTGCGCGAGGCACTGGAGCGCCGGCTCAAGGAGCACCAGGATCGCTGGACGACCGAGATCGCCGCCACCCTCGATGACGGCCGGCTGGTCCGCGCCCTGCGCATCGCCTCCCGCACACCCGACCCAGCCATGCGGCTCCCCGCCGACTTGGCGCTGCGCCTCGGGGGGGCCGCGTCTGAAGCCATGGCCGCCGACACGCCACCCGAGCGCTGGCTGGCCCTGCTCGAGGCAGTAGCGGATTCTCCTGTGCGCACCACGGTGAAGCCGGCGGCGCTGCCCAGCGAGCCGGGCGAGCCGCTTCTCCAGGTCGCCCGCCAGCATGCCGGGCGGGTCCCCGCCCTCACCAGCCTGCTGGGGATCTCCATGCCGCCACCGCCAGGACCGGCCCGTCCTCGGGCTTCCCGACCCGCCGGCCGTCCCCAGCGGCCTATCCCGCCGCCACCCCGTCCCGCCGTCGGCCAGCCCGATCCCTCGCCAGCCGACCAGGCCGGCCCGCTCGGCTGAGCGTCAGCGTCGGGGGTCGGGGAACAGCACGGACGACGGCCGGCTGCGGCCCCGGTACTCGCCGCTGCGACTGTCCTCGTCCCACCGGGCGCCGCAGGAGGAGCAGTCGCAACTGTCGAGGTTGAGCCCGGCCAGGAACAGCCGGTTGACTTCGTAGGAGTTGCAGAACGGGCACTGGAAGTGCCCGGGCTTCTCACTCACCGATGCCAGCCTACCGCCCCGGCCGTCCTTATTGGCGGAGGCTAGGTGATGACCTCGAGGATGCCGTGGTCGTGCAGGAACTCGGCCAGCCCCTCGACCAGGTTCAGCTCCGCCACCTCCGCCAGCGAGACCCACGCCGCTTCGGCGGCGTCGCCGCCGGCCGTGGGGACGGCCCGTTCGAGCAGGGTGATGCGGAAGTCCAAGATGACGTGGTGGTAGCCGGCGCCGATCCGCTCCGCCCACCCCACCAGGGACTCGCACACCCCCTCGAGCCCCGTTTCTTCCTCCAGCTCCCGCACCACCGCCTCGGCCAGCGTCTCGCCCGCTTCCACCCTGCCGCCGGGGATGGACCACTTCCCGCCACCCGGTCCGAGTCCTCGCCGGACCACGAGCAGCTCGCCCTCGTCGACCACGATGGCGCCGACGCAGACCTCGGGCCTGGCCGTCACCGCCGGCCCGTCATCCACCGGGCGCCGGCTCCTCGCTTCGCAGTGAGTGGTGCATCACCAACAGCCGCGCCGTGAACCCCGACTCCTCGAAGAAGTTCTTGGTGGCCCGGTTGCCCGGAAGCGCGGTGGCGTCGGCTCCGATGCATCCTCGGCCGCCGAACCACTCCAACAACTGGTCCATCAGGATCTCGCCGACTCCCACCGAGCGGGCCTCGGCCTCGACGTAGAGGTCGGTGATGAGACCCAGCCGGCGCCCGTCGCGCAGCGCGTCGACCCGGCCGATGCCGTAACCCACCGGGGTGCCGTCGATGGTGCCCACCACGACCACGGCGTCGTCGTCGGCCAGGTCTGCGGCCAGCGTCGCCTCCACGGGCTCCGCTCGGCCCTCGCGTACCACGAACAGCGGGCCGCCCCGCATCTCGGCCAGCTCTTCGAGTGCGCCCCGCGCCAGCGTGGCGAGCACGGCCAGGTCGTCCTGGGTGGCCAGACGGGCCGCCTCCACCGCTAAGCGGGGGGGCCGGCCTGCAGCTGGGCGATCTTGGACAGGATCGTCCGCCGCCCCCGCGTCGACGCCTCGTAGGCACGTACGGCGTCCAACTCCTCACGAGACAGGCCGGCCAGGCGCTGCACCACCTGGGACGCGGACAGCGTGTCGTAGCCGGGTATGGCGAGCTCCGCCGTCGGCCTCGGCTCGGCTCCGGCATGGCTCTTGCCGTTGGTGCTGCCAGCGGCCGCTTCTGGAGCGTCGGGCTGTGGGTGCTCGACGGCCGCCGGTGCCTGGCTGGCCGGCGGCGCTCCCCCGGGCATCGGCGGCGGCGGCAGGACCCCGAGACCCACCAGCGTGGCGGCGACACCGGAGAGGCGCCGCCGGGCCTCCTTTTCGCCCTCGGTCACCGCGAACTGCCCGATCATGCGGGCCAGTGCCACCTGGGCTGTCACCCGCTGGCGGCCCTTGGCTACCAGCTCCGGCAGGTTCTCCTGGGCGCTCAGGACGATCCCCACCGGTGCGTAGACCACGAGGTCCAGCGCCTGTTCCAGCGGTGTCTTGCTGGCGTCAGCCACCTAGACGCAATCCCGGCACAGCATGGCAGCAGGGTCGGCCAGTTGGCTCGGGTGCTTGACCAGGAAGCAGGACTGGCAGACGAACTCGTCCGGCTGCTTGGGCAGGACCTTGGTCACCGCCTCCGAGCGCTCGTCTGCCTCCGGTACCTCGTCCTCGTCCTCCTCCTCGTCGTCGGCTACGACCAGGCGCTCTTTGAGGATCTGGTCGAGGCTCGCCTCGACGTCGTCGGGCTCGAGGTCGTCATCGTCGTCGTCATCGTCGTCGTCGGCCACCGGGGTGGCGACCGCAACGACAGCGGCGTCGTCGGTGTCGTCGTCAGTGTCGTCGTCGTCGGCGACCACGGTGTCCTCGTCTGGGTCGAGGATGTCGTCCTCCTCGCCCAGATCTTCGAGGTCCTCCTCGCCCAGTTCCTCGGGCTCGACGACCTCGTCTTCCAACAGATCGTCATCAGGTTCGTCAGCCATGGGAGAGTCCTCAAGGGGGTCGTGGCGGGGCGGACTCTAGCGCCATCGCCTCCGGCGCAGGAGGCCGGATGATGGAGGAAGCCTTGGAGTCCGTTGGTGCCATCCGGTAGCCCGACCCTCCGTCCACCGGGCCGTGGAGCCCAGCGCCGGAGGCGGGTTATTGGGACGTTCTCTACTTGGACTCCAAGACCCCCCCCTGCCTTCGAACACCCCCTCCCGCACGCTCGCATTCGACCGAGCGGGAGGCCCACGACCTGGCGTCGGGGCGTCAAGGACGCAGCTAGTTATGCCCGACTGAAGGGTCCTCGTCAAGCGGCGGCGGGACGGCAAAAATATGCTCTGACCTGGGTGAACGTACGTTCCTGCTGGTCAGGCGGTACCAAAATCGTGCCTGAAGCAATGGTCGAGGGTTGACAGCGGCGTAGCGCTGTGATCAGCGGCACCAGCTTCGCAGCAGCGGGTACGGATCGATGGAGGCGCCCCCGCCCGGCTTTACCTCGAAGTGCAGGTGAGGAGGGGTCCCCAGGGCGTTGCCGGTGGTGCCCACGGTGCCGACCACGTCGCCCTGGTTGACCCGGCCCTCGCGGGCCCGCAGCGCGTCCATGTGGGCCCCGTAGTAGCGCACCCCGTCGTCGCCGTCGATCTCGTAGCCGAGGCCGGTGAGGGAGCCCCGCACGATCCGCAACGTCCCGGAGACGCTGGCCACGACCGGCGTCCCCCGCTTGGCGAAGATGTCGTTGCCGGCGTGGCGGCGCCCGCCGTGGCGGGGGGCGCCGAAGCTGTTGGAGAAGTCGAACTTGCCGGCGTCCTTGACGGGGCACAACGGCGTCGGCAGCGGTGGGGCGGCCGCCGAGGCCGGGAGCTTGAGCGACTTGCCGTCGCGCACGGCGTTGGCGTTGGACAACCCGTTGAGCGCCTGCAGCTCGGCCACCGTCGTGCCGTACCGCTTGGCGATTCCCGACAGTGTCTCCCCCGGCTTCACCTCGTGGACCGCTGCTCCCCCCGGTGACGCCACGGCGACGATGGGCTTGGCCACGGCCACCATGGCCGCCTTGCGATCGGGCACCGCGAGCTTCTGGCCTTCCCTCACCCGGTCCGGGTCGGCGATCTTGTTGGCCGCCACCAGCGCCTTGAGCGGGATCTTGAAGCGGGCCGCCACGGCACCCAGGGTGTCACCCCGCTTCACGGTGTAGGTGCTGGCGGAGGCCGACCCGGCAATGCCAAAGGCCAGGACGATGGCGAGCAGCCGCGCGCTTGTCATGAAGAGGTCTCCCCTCTCCGCCCGGCCCCGATCCTACCGGGTAAACCTCACTGAGAACAATCCCCCCACCGGCAACACCAGCATCAGAGCTGGCCGAGGGCTTGACGGCGCCGCTCGGCGCGGCGCTCGGCATCGAGGCGTTCGAGGTCGTAGGTGCCGTAGTCGACGAAGGTCATGAGCTCGGCCACCACCCGGTGCCCGGCTTGCTCGGCGATCAGGCGGTGCATCTCCTGGGCCACCCGGCGGTACTCGGGGTGGCCCTGAGGGCCGGTTCGCAGCTCCACCAGGTGCATGGCCGCCCTCGCGTTCATCTGCATGACGTAGCGGATGCGGTAGGCGAGGGCTACGGCGTAGGCGCCCTGGGTTGGGCCGAACTCGGCGTCAATGGCGCCGTAGAGGTCGGCCGAGCGCTCCATCGCCGCTTCGAACCGTGCGGACCCCCCCGCCTCGACCACCGCCTCCGGCAGGGAGTAGCCGTGACGGGGCGACAGGCCCTGCCATTCCACGGTGAGCATCCGGTGACGCTGCAGGTCGCGGAACGCTCCGTAGTCCGAGAGGACATCGAAGCGGTACGACACCCGCTCGAGCGCCCGGCCCGGCTTGTAGCGCCGGTTGGTCCGCTCGCCGGCGTAGGCCCTGACCACCGCCAGCTTCTCTTCCACCGACATCGACCCGACCCGGCGCAGCAGCTGGTCCTCGGGAAGGGCGCTGTAGGGGTAGAGCATGGCGGCCACGACCTTGTCCTCGCCGTCGGGGTCGTAGTCGACCAGGGTGACGAGGGGCCGCTCCTCTACCCTGTCGGCGCCCAGCAGCTCGCCCGCCACCTGCTCCATGGCCTTGCGGTTGGTCTCGAGGTAGGCCGACCAGGCTCCGCCGCGGTCAGCCAGGTCGACGCGCTTCAAGAAGCTCGGTATGACCTTGCGCAGCTCCTCGAGCATCATGTCGGCGTAGGCCCGGGTCTCGGGCAGGGGGTGGGCCCGCATCCGCAGCAAGAGCTGCTCGTAGGCCTGGCCGGTGCCGTAGATGCCCACGTTGGACTGGGCGGCCGCCGGCAGGATCCCTCGGGCGGCATCGAGGGCCTTGGCCTTGATCGACTGGCGGTAGACGAAGTCGGAGTCGGAGGGGTCCTTGGGGTAGCGGGCCCCGAACCAGGCCTGGAGGACGGGGACGAGCTCGGCGTAGGTGTCGAAGAGCCGGTCGAGGTCGCCGATGTAGCGCAGCCCGAGCGGGCTGGCCATGATCTCGGGGTCGCGGTAGTAGCGGTAGCGACCGCCGACCCGGCTGTCGTAGGAGATGTAGCGGGTCGACTGCTCGAGGTAGGCCATCAGCCGGCCCCACTCGAGGACCTTGGTGAGCAGGTTCGACGCCTGCTCGCACGCAAGGTGCACGCCGCCCAGCTGGGCCACTGAGTCGTCGCCGTACTCGAGGAAGACCCGGTCATAGAGCTCCTCGGCCCGCCGTAGCCCCACCGTGGCATCGATGCTGGCGTCGCCGCTCACGTCGAGCTCACCCACGAACTCGTCGAGGAACAGCCGCCGAAGGCTCTTGGCCGAGCGGGAGTAGCGGGCGAACAACGCGCCCTTCACC
>JAHWJQ010000051.1 GCA_019348305.1 Actinomycetota bacterium | reverse complement strand
GCGCCACGGCCGCTCCCGAGCACCGAGCACGGCGGCGAGGAACAGCAGCTCGGCGGCGGCAGGACCATGGCCCGGTGAGCTCCGGCTCAGCTGCACCGGCACCCCGCCAGGCGCTGGGTTCAGCTCGGGGAAGTGGCGGGGGGCCAGCACCCGCGACGTGGCGTCGACCCAGTTGTCGGCAAAGGCCCCGGCCAGGTCGCGCACCACGGGCCCTTCCAGGCGCAGGTGGGTGTCCCGCCAGCGTCCGACTCCCTCGGCGTCGCCCATCCACTCGTCGGCCATGCCGAACCCACCGGTGAACCCGACCGTGCCGTCGACCACGAGCACCCGACGATGCATGCGGTTGTTGAACTGGTCGAACTGGTACCAGCGCGGCGGCCGGAACCAGGCCACGGACACGCCCGCTCGCTCCAGGTCGGCCACCAGCTCGGCGTTGCGCTTGGCCGAGCCCCAGGCGTCGAGGAGGACGTTGACCTCCACCCCGGCCCGGGCCCTGGCGGCGAGGGCGTCGACGAAGTCCCGGGCCATGGGCCCGGTCCACAGGATGTAGTTGGACAGGTCGACCGAGCGCCGGGCGCCGGCGATGGCGTCGATCATGGATGGGGCGATCTGGTCGCCGTTGCGCAGCACCGCCACCCGGTTGCCCTCCCGCAGGGGAGCCGCGCAGGCGCCTTCCACCCAGCGGGAGAAGGCGGCGGTGCCTGGAACCGCCGGTTCGGGCAGGTCGAGAAAGCGGCGGGCGTGGCGGCGGTACTTCGCCGCCTGGCCGGCGTAGACACCGAGAGCGCCCACGCCGGCGGCTCCCAGCGCTCGGGGCGCCAGCCGGCGCGACGAGGCAGCCAGGTGCTGCACGGAGAACCTGTCGCCCCGACCCATGTTCGACTCGGTCGGGCGCCGACGGACAGAAGCTGGCGGCAGAATTCGTGTCACGGCTGTCTGTGGGTCTGCATGGCAGCCGTCCCGTTCCGTGCTGCGGCGTGGCCCGCACCGCGTGGCAAGACCGACCTGGCCGGAGTCGAGCGAAGCAGGAGGGGCGACCGCCAGGCGTACGTGCTCACGGCAGGGCGAAGACGACGAGGGAGTCTCCCCTGGGCACTCCGAGGGCGCCGGGGGCGAAGCCTTTGACCCATCCGCCCCAGCCGACGGGCACGGCGATGTACTGCTTGCCGTTGATGCTGTAGCTCGTCGGGTTGCTGTGGTGGCCGCTTCCGGTCTGGTGCTGCCACAGCAGCTCCCCCGTCTGCGCGTCGTAAGCGTTGAACTCGCCCGTGGGCTCCCCGGCGAAGATGAGGTCACCGCCGGTGGCCAGCACCGACGCCACCATGGGTTGGTCGTTCCTCCAGGCCCACACCTCGTTACCGGTTCGGGGATCAAACGCCCTCAGGGCTCCCCAGTGGTCCGGGTGAGTGTTCGCCTCCCCGCCGTAGTAGGGAAGCCCTTCTTTGAACTCGACCGGTTCGACTCTGAAGTTGGCACACGATTCGATGATGGGCACGTACAGCAGCTCGGTGCGGGGGCTGTAGGCGGCGTGGGTCCACTCCTTGCCCCCGGCCGGGCCCGGGCAGATGTCTTCGCCCCCTTCGGTGGGGATCTTCTTCGGCATCACCTTGCCCGTGGCGTCGATCTCTCCCCAAGTGAGGCGCTCCACGAAAGGCGCCACTCGAACGAGCTCGCCGCTGGTTCGGTCGAGCACGAAGAAGTAGCCGTTCTTGTCGAAGTGGGCCAGCAGCTTGCGCCCGTCGAGATCGAACAGGATGTTCTCGTTGTTGCCGTCGAAGTCCCACAGGTCGTGGGGAGTCCACTGGTAGTACCACCGCATGCTTCCGTCGTCGGGATCGATGGCGACGACCGAGCTGGTGTAGAGGTTGTTTCCTGCCCGGACGCTTCCGTCGAAGTCGGGCGAGGGGTTCCCTGTGCCCCAGTACATCAAATCGAGCTCCGGGTCGTAGGTGCCGGTGATCCAAGCGCTGCCACCCCCGCGGGCCCAGGCCTCGCCTTCCTCGGGCCAGGTCTCCGACCCTGGCTCGCCTGGCTTCGGAATGTTGTAGCGGCGCCAGACACGGCGCCCCGTCTCGAGATCGAAGGCGTCGATGTGGCCCAAGATCCCGTACTCGGCGCCGGAGGTTCCGACCACCACCAGATCCTTGACCACGAGGGGTGCCAGGGTGGCGCTCTCGCCGGCCCGGACGTCACCGAACACCTCTTTCCACACCGGCCTGCCGTTGGTGGCGTCCAACGCGACGAGATGGGCGTTCTGGGTGGCGACGAAGACCTTGCCGTTGGCTACCGCAACCCCCCGGTTGACGTTGCCACAGCACAGCGGGGTGTCGATGGGGATCTCATGCTTGTAGCGCCACAGCTCCTGGCCGGTCTCCGCGTTGATGGCCCAGACCCAGCCGTCCCACCCGGAGACGAACATCACGCCGTCGACGACGATGGGAGCGGCCTCGAACGAATACGTGCCCTCGCTGGCGTGGAGCCCGAACTGGCCGAACTGGAACTCCCACGCGGGACGCAGGTCCTTCACGTTGGTGGTGTCGATCTCATCCAGGGCGCTGTAGCGCTGACCGTCGTAGGCGCCGTAGTAGGTGAGCCAGTTCTGCGGCTCCGAGCGGGCGTCGAGGATCCGTTCGAACGTCACGTCCCGGGCGACGGGCGGGGCTTCTCCGGCTGCCCCGCTCAACGACCCCAGGTCCTTGCCCTGGTCGGTCAGGGGGTACTCGGGGGGTGGGTCGGCGCACGCGGCCAGCACCGAGGCGCCGAGTACCAAGGACAGGCCCACACACAACGAGCGCTGGCGGCGGCGGAGTGACATGGCGGAGGGTCTCCTCATGGCCGTGGCTGTTCCGGGCGGTCGAGGCGAGCTTCGTCGGGGACGTCGCCCTTCACGAGGATCAGACCGAGCATCCCTCGCCCGACGTGGTTGCCGACCGGACAGCCGAACCAGTAGTAGCCGGGCCCGTCGAGGGTGATCCGGGCCTGTGCCCGTGAATGGATGGGGAGCATCGTGAACTGTTTGTCACCGTTGCTGGGAAGGAGGGCGGCATGGTGGACGTAGGGGTCGTCGTTGAACAGCTCGACCTCGAGCTCGCCGGGACGGGGCATGACGACGATGGCCGGACTCCAGATGAGTTCGCCCTCTGGCGCCCGGACGTCGACGCGCATCACCCCGTCCGGTCCCTCCTCGGCGTGGGCGAGGCCGCCGTGCGCGAACAGACGTCCGATGATGTCCTTGTTCTGCTTGTCGACCCCTGGCAACTCGTTCACGAGCTGGACGACTTGGGGGTCCAGCTGCTTCAGCACACTCGGGCGGAGCAGGCGGAAGTAGTCCGGGAAGATGGCTGCCGTCACGCCCAGCGCGAGAACGACCACGACCGCCAGGGACAGGACGACGTACTTACGTCCCATAGTGCCGCCGGGACCCAGACCACTGGAGGGGCGACAATCCTCGAGCGACTGACACGGCCCCCCTCTGTCTAAACCCGCGCTGGGCTGACGATATCGAAGCGGCGCTCAGCGGTCAATGAGAGAGTCTCGACTGCCTTTACATGGGTACGGTGGGGCGGTCGATGCGTTCGGGGCCAGGTATTCGAGGAGCACCAAGGGGACCGATATGGTGTTGACCGAGCGGAACTGCTGAGGTCGTTCCCATGGACACCGATCACCCCGAGACGGCTTTCCGGTCGCCGCCCCCCGATCTCGAGGAGCGCTTGGTCCGGCTCAGCGTTCTCCAGGAGCCGCTCCGGCGAGCCCTGTACCTCTACGTCGCCACGCAGCCGGAGGAGGTGGGCAGAGACGAGGCGGCCGAGGCCATGGACATCCGACGGAGCCTGGCCGCCTTCCACCTCGACAAGTTGGCCGACGCGGGGCTGCTCGAGGTCAGCTACCGCCGTCTCACCGGTCGCAGTGGCCCAGGCGCCGGCCGGCCGTCCAAGCTCTACCGCAGGACCTCCGAAGCTCACCAGGTCAGCCTTCCTCCCCGGGACTACGAGCTGGCCGCTCACCTGATGGCGATGGCCATCGAGCAAGCAGGGCGGGGATCGACGAGCAGGGCCCTGGAGCGGGTGGCCCGGGCCTTCGGTGAGGGGCTGGGCCAGGAGCGGCGTCAGCGCCTCGGACCACGTCCCGGCCACCGGCGCCAGCTCAGCGCGATCAATGAGGTCCTGTCTCGCTATGGCTTCGAGCCTTACGGCGAGGGAGCCGAGACGCGCTTGCGCAACTGCCCGTTCCACAGCTTGGCCCAAGAGCACACCGCGCTCGCCTGCGGGATGAACCTGGCCCTCATCGACGGCTTGCTCGCCGGGATGGGAGCGACGGGCACTAGTGCCCGGCTCGATCCCCGGCCCGAGGAATGCTGTGTGGTCCTTGGGCCGGTCAGGGACCGCCGCAGTTGATGGACGAGGTCGGACGGCCTCGCCGACGAGGACATTGCCCGGAGTAGCGCTTGGCGGCGGCGGCGCACTGGCTATTGCCGGCTGCGGCTTCCTCGCCGGGCATCTGTCCTACGGCAAGGGCGTGGGGTCGACCGCACCGCCTTAGACAAAGGACCCAGCGAGTGGACCCGGGTGATCGACGATGCCGAGCTGGCTGAGGACCGGCCCACACTGGCCGGGGTGGGCGACGTGCCCTTGGTGCTGGTGCGGCGGGACCGAACGTGGCCAACACGTGCACACATCGGGGCGGGCCCCTCCATGAGGGTGAGCTCCATGTCATCGTCTGCCCCTGGCGCAGCGCCTTGCCTCTGTCAGATGGCGAGGTGGTGCGACGACACGAGCCCGCCGAAGGGTGGGCCGTGCTCCATCTGTCCTCTCCAGGCGCCTGCGGCGGGTGGCGTTCCTTCCCCGCCTCCCGGGGCGGCGGCACGGCAACTGGCCTACGAGACGAGATCGTGGACGGCATCGTCGAGGTACGCCTCTACCAGCCCTTGGCGTAGTGGCTTGGTACTCCTACGGCATTGCCCCGCGGTCGCGTCCTGCAGTCCCCGGACCGGCGACGCACGGCGTTCGTCCCGCTACGGTGCTTTGATCCCACGACGAGGACCACGAGCTGGAGCTGCGCAGTGCGCAGCGCTTGTTGCCTTATGGCTCTCCTAGGCGCAGCTTGGCGCTGACGCCCTGGCACATGCGACGGGAGCAGGGGCGTCTGGGGCGTCTAACGCATGCACAGCTTGACATTAGAGAGCGGATGGTGCTGTGATGCAGGCATGCCCGGTCGACAAGACCAGAGGTTCGTCACCAGCGGTAACGGCAACCAGAGATCCCGAGTTTCCGCAGGGATAGGGGCACTGCCCCATGAGCGCGGCGCACACAAAGAGCCGCGACCCACCGTCGCCGTCGACGTCGCTGCTGCCCAGCGAGCGGTGTTCGACCTGCTGGTCGCCCTGGGGGCCGATCCCTCGTCGGAGCACCTGGGCGAGACGCCGAGGCGGGTGGCCGATGCCTACGCCGAGTTCCTCACCCCCGAGCCGTTCGACCTTGCGTCGTTTCCCAACGACGAGGGCTACGACGAGCTGGTGGTGGCCAGGGCCATCCCGGTGCGGTCCCTGTGCCAGCACCATTTGCTGCCGTTCACGGGAATTGCCCACGTGGGCTACCTGCCTGGCCAGCGGATCCTCGGTCTGTCCAAGCTCGCCCGTGTGGTGGAGCTGTTCGCCCGCCGCCTGCAGGTCCAGGAACGCTTGACCTGCCAGGTAGCCGACTGGTTGGGCAACAACCTCGGACCCAAGGGCGTGGGGGTGATCGTGGAAGCCGACCACACCTGCATGACCCTGCGAGGCGTACGGGCCCACGGCTCCACCACGGTGACGTCCGCCCTGAGAGGGACCCTTCGCAGCGACGCCCGCACCCGCCAGGAGTTCTTCTCGATGGCTGCCGTGGGATCAGGGCCTTGAGGCAGAGGAGGTAGACCATGGCACGTCTGTTCTCGATCAGGCCGGCACTGACCCTGAAGGGGCGAAAGTTCAAGGGGCCACGGGGATTCGCCGGCAAGCCGTTCCATCCACCGCTCACCGACTTCCCGTCGCCGCCTACATCTTCGCCATGGTCTTCGACGTGATCTCGGCTGTGGGCGGTGGGGATTCCACGGTCGGTCGCGACTTCTTCGTCTCGGCCACCCACGTGCTCGTCGCCGGAGCCCTGGTGTCGCTGCCCACGGCAGTGACCGGGTTCTGGGACTGGTGGAAGTCGACCGAGCCTCACACCCAGGCCTGGCGCACGGCGAACTGGCACATGGCGGTGATGGTCACCGTCACCGCCCTCGTCATCGTCGACATCGTGGTCCGCCTCGCCGACTGGGACGTCGGCTCCACGCCGCCCCTGCCCCTGGTGCTGTCGCTCCTGGTGGGAACCCTCGTGGGCTACGGCGCCATCTACGGTGGCGCGCTCGTGTACGAGTACGGGTTCAACGTCGAGACCTCCGGCGACCACCCGGCTTGGCACCGCTCGGAGCTCGACGTCACCGGAGGGCGGCTCAAGCAGTGACCTCCCGCTGCCACCACGCTGGCGTCCAGTGGTCGCGGTCATCCACCGCAGGTGAACCTGATCGGGTGCTCCCGCCCGGTGATCAGGGGCTTCAGTGGCGACCCCGCAACCGCCGAGGATCTGTTGGCACTCAAGGCCGGCCGGCGACTGGCGGTGTGCATCCCGGCGAGGAACGAGGCCCCCACCATCGGGGGCGTGGTCTCGGCGGCCCGACGCCTCCAGCGCGTCGGTCTCGTCGACGACCTGGTGGAGGTGGACGACGAGTCCTCCGACGCCACCGGGAGCCGGGCGAGGACTACCGGTGCCACCGTCGTCAGGAGCGAGACGGGTCCGGGGAAGGGACAAGCGCTCACCAGCTGGCACACCGCGGTGAGTTCTGGGAAGCGAGAGCAACACCCTCGAGCGCCGAGCGCTGGGGCGCCCCCTGCTGCGCCGCTTCCACCGCCCTTGCGGCCACTGAGGCAGAGGACCCCGGCGGCGGTAGACGTCGATGAGGAACCAACCTGTTCCCCGGGTTCATCACGGGCCCTCTTCGCCCCCGTGCTCGCCGACCGGGGCGTCCTCGGAGCGGACGCCGGTATGACGTCGGCGTCGAGGAAGACCAGGAT
This sequence comes from Actinomycetota bacterium, assembly GCA_019348305.1. The sequence continues at coordinate 4,616 of JAHWJQ010000051.1, read as the reverse complement.
CCGAGGTGAACCTCGGCGATGGCAGCGAGATGCCGCCTTCACCAGTTGCACCGTGTCGCCGACGGCTACGGAGTTGAGATCGCGCTGGCGAACGGATGCACCGCAATCGCCTACTGCGCGACCTGCGACCCCACGCCGACGCCGTCCTCGACGCGGTGCTCGCACGTGCCGACTTCAGCGTGGCCTGCGGTGGTCGGGCGTGAAATGAAGGACCAAGGGAGGCCCCGGGGGGAGCCACCTGTTCGAGCCAGGTGCCACCAGGGAGGCCATGGCTCTGCAGGGTCTTCAACGACCAGCGCGGATGCCCGACCGGCAGCGCTCCGGCCATCTCCCGAGACGAGAGCCGCTCGTAGCGCAGGTCATCAAGCAGGGTGGAAGAAGACGCTGCCGCCGTACCTCTTCGGGGGCCGTGACCTGAGGTGAGGCCATTCACCGAAGAAGTGCCCATCTCGGACTACGCACTCATCGGCGATACCCGCACGGCCGCGCTCGTGTCGTCCGACGGCGCTATCGACTGGCTCTGCCTGCCCCGCTTCGACGCCGAGCCGGTCTTCGGTCGCTTGATCGGCGGACCCGAAGCGGGGATTTTTCGGGTCGGGCCGGCCGAGCCCTACGAGGTGGTGCGCCGCCGCTACCACCCGGGCGCCACCACGCTCGAGACCGCATGGCGAACCGACGGCGCAGAGCTCATCGCCGTGGATGCCATGGTGTCGGAGACCCACGGGCACATGCTCCCTTCCACCGTGCTCGTCCGCCGAGTGGAGGTCCACGGCCGGCCAGCCGGGGTGGACGTGATGCTCGACCCGGTCCGCTCCAGAGCCGAACGCCCCCGCTGGTCACGGCGCGGGCAGGCGTTGGTGGCCTCATGGGGCGATCTTGCCCTCGCCGTGTGTGACGGCGGGGCCGGCATCGTTCCCGGCGAACACGCCCGGGTCGCGCTCGAGCCGGGTCGGCCACTGACGATCACCCTTACTGCCGCCCACCGCCAACCCCTCATCTACGTCCCCCCGGCTGCCGGCTGGCAGGCGGTGCAGGACTCCGAGCGCTGGTGGCGGGGATGGGTCGCCAACGTGCGCTACGACGGCCCCCGGCGGGACGAGGTCATCCGCAGTCTGATCACTCTCAAGCTGCTCACCTACTCGCCGTCGGGGGCGCCCGTCGCGGCGCCCACGTCGTCGCTTCCAGAGAAGCCGGGAGGAGACTGGAACTGGGATTACCGCTACGCCTGGCCCCGTGACGCGAGCATCGGCATCGCCACCTTCCTCGGCCTGGGCTGCTCCGATGAGGCCGAAGCGTTCTTCTACTGGCTGCTTCACGCCACCCGCCTCAACCGCCCGCGGCTCCCGCCCGCGCTCACCCTCTACGGCAACCCCGTCCCCGACGAGTGGACCCTGGAGTGGCCCGGTTACCGCGACAGTCGCCCGGTTCGCTTCGGCAATGTGGTGGGCCGCCAACACCAACTCGACGTGTACGGGTTCGTGCTCGATGCCGCCTCGATCCTCTCGGACCAGAGCAAGCCGCTGTTCCCGGAGACGTGGCGGGCGCTTCGAGGCTCGGCCGACCACGTTGCCCGGCACTGGCGGGAGCCGGGTAACGGGATCTGGGAGACCCGCGGCGAACCCCGCCAGTGGGTGCATTCCAAGCTGTTCGCCTGGCTGGCTCTCGACCGAGCCCAGCGGATCGGGCGCCAGCGGGGGGAGAAGGGAGCTCGGCTGCAGCGGTGGGAGGCGGCGAAGAATGCCGTCCACGCCGAGGTGCTGGAGCGGGGATTCGACTCGCGACGCCAGACCTACGTCGGCGAGTACGACCGGCCGGAGCTGGACGGGGCGCTGTTGCTTCTCCCGGTCATCGGTATGGAGCCGGCTACCTCCCCACGGGTCGTCGGCACCGTCGACGCGGTGCGGCGGGAGCTGCACGCCGGCGGCCCCCTTTTCCATCGGCATGCGCCGAACGGAGAGGGAGCGTTCCTACCCGTGTCGTTCTGGATGGTCCAGGCGCTGGCGCTGTGCGGCCACCGCGACGAGGCGCACGAGCTTTTCGAGAGGCTCCTCACCGTGGGGGCGCCGCTCGGGCTCCTTTCCGAAGAAGTTGACCCGGCCAGCGGTGAGCTCCTCGGCAACTACCCCCAGGCGCTGTCCCATGCCGCCTTGTTGCAGGCCGCCCTGGCGCTGCAGGACGCTACTGGGCACTGAGGAGGGTGCCGAGCAGGGCCCCGTAGGCAATGTGGGCTACGGCGGCCACCGCCGGTGACGAGGCGCCGTAGTTGATCGCCATCAGTCCGGGCGGCTCGAGGACGGGACCCTGGCTGGGACCGGCCCGCTCCGAGGCCATGCGGGGGTGCACGCCTGGCAGAAGGGGGACGAGGACGGTCCCGGCCACGAGGACGTGCGCCACGCCGAGCAGCGCCCCTAGCCACAACGTGGCCGTGTCGAGCAAGGCAAACGACGCCGCGTAACCGAAGGCAAAGACCTGCCCGAAGCCGAGGTGCACGAAGAACCCGAGGACTCGTGCGCGGTCGGGATCAGCGACAAACAGCGTGCCCAGCATGAGCGGGAGATCGAGGCGGGTGAGTCCCGCCAACTGGGCCATGATGAGCACGCCGGTGAGCAGCGACGTGGCGATCACACCGAATACCGCCCACCCGACCCAGTCCATCGCTCCTCTTAGCGACCGTTCCAGCGGAGCTGGCGCAACGGCGCCCGGGCTTCGGGCGCGACCCCAGGGATGGCCACGCTGGCGGCGGAGGCGACGAGCCACGAGGAGACAAGGCGTCGGTGCTTCCAGGCCCGCCCGTCGGTCACGACAACGCCCCCAAGGGCGTCGCCGGCCGCCTTCGCCGCAATGGCCAGCGGAGCGGGGGCCGCTCCTCGACCCGCCGCCCTCGCCGCCCATGCGAGCAGCAGCGTGACGACGGAGCTGGTCGGCCCTACGGCCGCGCTCGGGGTCTCCAACAGCGGATAGGTCTCCTCCGGATGGCTCGACTGGTTGGCATAAACTGGGCCTGGCCGCGGCTCCGGCAGGTCACCGTTGAGCCGGTTGCGGCATGGAGCGATGGCGCCCATGGCGCCGTCGGCCACCAGCGACAGTGCCGCCACCCGGCGGCGCCTGCCGACAAAGGGCGCCGTCCGGCGGTGAAGATTGTCCCTTACCTCGGCTCCCGACGAAGAAGAACGCCCGACGCCCCTCTCTCCATCTCCTCGCACGGCGGACGCCGAGCGCCCTGCCGGGCGTTCGCCTAGGTGGCCCCGGTCCATGGCCTCAGTTTTTTCCCACAACGCACGGCCGTATGGGTCCAGCTCATCGCGCCTTGGTGAAGCGGCGGCTCGGTCCACGGCGCCGTTGACGTTGGCGGACACACTCTCTATCATTAGCACGCCCGTCTCCTAGACGGAGAAGGCACACGATGGTAGTCACCACGGCATCGGAACCCGGCCTCGCTGCGGCTCGACGAGGGAGGAAGGCGACGGCCGAGGGCACGGCCGCCTACGCCGTTGGCCGCTCCGCCCCCTACGGCGAGTGGCTGCTGTTCGACGTTCCACCCGGGGGCACCGAGGATCTGGACGAGAGCATGATGGCGGGGGCGGCGGTCAAGCAGGCGGCCGGGAAGGTGAAGGACGCCCTCACCGGAGACGACGACGAAACCACGGAACGTCGCACGGGAGCGGGGGCGGAGACGCCGTGACTCGTCGCCTTGAAGTGACGAGCGCCAAGGCGGGGCTCTGGCCATCGGTAGACAAGCTTGGAAAGCTGTAACACATCGGTCGGCAACCGGGGAGGGCACGATGGGAGAGGACTACCAGTTTCGTTACGGGCAGAGCCTGGCTCAGCCTCAGCAACCACAGAATCCGTCCGACGCGGCGACACCCACCGCCGCTGCAAGGGTTGCCGCTCCGGTCGAGAGTCGAGCCAAATTCCTCGGTCACGCCCTGCATCAGCAACTGATCCCGTTTCCCTTGGGGTTGCTGGCCACCGCGGTCATCTTCGACATCGTTCACCTGATCACGGACAGCCAGGAGTTCGCCACCGTCTCCTACTGGATGATCGCGGCGGGAATCATCGGTGGGCTCATGGCGGCGGTGCCCGGGCTTGTTGACTGGACCGCCATTCCCAAGGGCACGCGGGCCAAGAAGGTGGGCGCCGTCCACGGTGTGGGCAACGTGGTGGTCCTGACGTTGTTCGCGGCGAGCTGGCTGCTCCGCCGCGACCAGCCGACGACGCCAGAGGCGCTTGCCCTGGGATTGTCCTTCGCCGGGGTTGCCCTCGCTGCCGTCACCGGCTGGCTCGGGGGCGAGCTCGTCGATCGCCACGCGGTCGGCATCGACGACGGTGCCCACGCCGACTCTCCACATTCGCTGTCCGGCCGGCCCGCCAGCGAAGGTGGGCGTGCATTGGCGCGGTGACGAGCCCGGCCGCTGGCAATGTCACGTTGTGGCGGCGACAGCTGCACCACGCGAAGTGCAAGCAGCTGAGGTACAGGCACCAAGTGTGATGGAGGATGTCCCGGCAGCTCAAGGAGGACACAATGGCCAAAATCAAGAGGGGAATCGAGATACACGCGAGTCCAGAGGTTGCCTTCGAGTCGTTGGTGAACTGGTCGACACTTGCTGAGTGGTCGA
>JAHWJQ010000050.1 GCA_019348305.1 Actinomycetota bacterium | reverse complement strand
ACGATCGCGCGATCCGTGCGACCGATCATCAGTCCACCTCCCGACAGTGCTCCTGACGAGCCCCGTCGACGTGTCGGTAGCGCCCCCCGGCCCGAAGGCTCCTGAGCAGATTGCTCGGCTGAGCACCGCCGGCCCATGGCTATCTCGGGCTATCTGTGCAGTCCGAACGGCCTACGCAGGGCTCCGGCACGTCGGAGCCGACACGGCGTGCGAGAGGCGGCGCCTCGCCTGGCCGCGACGCCGGCTCCGCCCGCTCCTCCCCCCCCGCCGGCGCCTCCCGAGTCGCCGCCAGTGGTCGAGCCGAGCCCGCCCGTAGTGCCCTCGGCCCGGCTCCTGCAGGTCCTCGACGGCCTGCGGTCGCTGGACCAGGGACGGTGAACCCGCTGAGTTGGCCTAGCCTGCCGACCGTGCCGGCTGGTATCCGCGTCCTGGTGGTCGACGACACCGACCACGTTCGCCGCATGCTGACCAACATGTTGAGCGTCGACGGCTTCGAGGTCGTTGGTGGTGCCGCCGACGGGCCGTCGGCCATCGAGGCGCTGGTCGACGCCGACCCCGACGTGGTGGTGATCGACTACAAGATGCCGGCCATGGACGGGCTGGAGACGGCCCGGCGAATCCGTGAGCAGCGACCCGACCAGCACGTCATCCTCTACACCGCCTTTGTCGACGAGGAGATCGAGCGCACCGCTGGCGAGATCGGGGTGGCCGTGTGCGTCGGCAAGGTGGAGGGCATCGGCCCGCTCGAACAGGAGATCCGCCGGCTCGCCCAGGGACTGCGCCGCTGAGCCGCTGGCGTCAGCGGGCGAGCACCAGGAACTGCACCAGCGCCGCTCCGAAGATGAGCAGGAGCAACAGGCCGAGCACGATGGTGGTTCCGGGCCGCACCCCGCAACCCTAGGGCGTGGTCTCGAGAGAGACGGGGTCGCCGGGGCCGATGCGAAGCTCTTGGGCCGCCGACATGCGGTCGAAGGCAAGCGACACCAACCCGTAGCTGTCGACGACGACCCCGAGCTCGGCCTGGCGGAGCTCGCCGTAGGTGTGCACCAGGCGGGCGCTGCGGATCTTCGACTCCCCCGAGCGCACGCGCATGCGCTCGCCCAGAAAGGAGATCTCGTCTGGGGCGAGGTTGAGCTGCACGTTGCCGAAACGGTCCACCCAGAGCACCTCGGCCTTGACGACGCCGTCCTCCACGTCGCTCAGGGGAAGGATGCCGGGTCGTAGCGTGATGGGGTCGACGGGCTCGCCGAGGTCGAAGAGGTCGACCCCCCGGCAGAGGTGGGCGGCCGCCGGAGCGAAGATGTCACGGCCGGCGAAGGTGGGCCCGGGGGCGGGGAGGTGGTAGGCGGTGTCGGTGAGCTCGACCGCCCGCTCCGCGCCCCCGGTCATGGCCACGGCTGGGGCCAGCAGGCCGTTGTCGGGGCCGACGAAGACTCCCTCGCCACCGGCGACCTCGACGGCCACCGCCCGCCGCTCGGTCCCCACCCCCGGGTCCACCACGGCCAGGATGACCCCCGGTGCCAGGTACTGCGCGCTGCGGACGAGGGTCAGGCCGCCCGCCCGGACGTCATGGGGTGGCACCTCGTGCGTGATGTCGATGACGACGGAGGCGGGGGCGAGAGTGCGAATGACCGACTTGACCACGCCCACGAACTCGTCGGCGGTCCCGTAGTCGGACAGGAAGCTCACCGTGTCGTAGGCGCGACCCATGCCGAGGCGACCCTACCCGCCGCCCACCTACCGGCGATCGGGAGTGCGGCGCCAGGAGGCCGGTGTCCAACAAAGCTCGCGACTCCGCCGACGAAGCCCCGAGCGCCTGACTGCGGTGAAACGCTAAAACGAAAGCGTCCACCCCGGCACTCGGGACTGGTTCGACACCAGCCCCTAAGCGGTTTCGGTGTACGAGCGCTGCAGGTAGCGATCGACGTCCTGCTCGGTCAGCCGGTAGGACTTGCCGACCCGCACCGCCGGCAGGGCACCGGAGTTGATGAGGCGGTAGACGGTCATGTTCGACACCCGCAACATGGTGGCGACCTCCGCGACCGTAAGGAACGCTGCTCGTGGCCGTGACTGCGACATCGTGGAATCACCCCTTCTCCGCAGGGCCGACGATACGCCACGGTGATCGGTGTGAAAAGAGGGGCTGGTGTGGCCGCTGAGGCTGGTCGCCGGCGTCAGCCGGCACCCAGTTCCCGCGAGCGGGCGGTGGCTGCCGCCACGGCTTCGAGGAACGCCGAGCGGACGCCGGCCGCCTCCAGGGCCCGCAGGCCGGCCGCGGTGGTGCCGCCAGGTGAGGTGACGGCGGCGCGCAGGGCTTCGGGCGCCTCACCAATCTCGTCCAACATGCGGGCCGCTCCGAGCAGGGTCTGTGTCGTCAACCGGGCGCTGACCTCGCGGGGCAGGCCCGCTAGCACGCCCGCCTCGGTCAACGCCTCCACCACCAAGAACACGTACGCCGGCCCCGAGCCCGAGAGCCCGGTGACGGCGTCGAGCAGGACCTCGGGTACCCGCACCACCGTTCCCACCGCGCTCAGGAGCCCTTCGGCCCAGTCGAGGTCCTCAGGCGAGGCCGAGGTGCCAGCGGAGATGGCCGCCGCCCCGGCGCCGACGAGTGCAGGGGTGTTGGGCATCGCCCTCACCACCTTGGTGCCCGGCCCCAGGGCGTGCTCGAGGCGGCGCAGAGGAACGCCGGCGGCAATGGAGAGCACTCGGGGGGCGCCGGCGGCGGCGATCGCCGAGCAGGCCGCTTCCACGTCAGCGGGCTTCACGGCCACCACCGCCCCCTCGGCGGCCACCGGTTCGGGTGCGACCGCGAGCCCCGGGAACCGCTCGGCCAGCTGCTCGCGCCTCGATCCCACCGGCTCTGCCACCGCCAGGTCCTCGACGGGGGCCCACTCCGCGGCCAGCAGGCCGGCCAGTAGTGCCTCGCCCATGCGGCCGCCCCCCACCAGGCAGAGGCGGCTGGTCACTAGGGGAGGTAGCGGCGGGGGTTCTGCGGTGAGCCCCCTACCCGGGTCTCGAAGTGGAGGTGGGGGCCGGTCGAGTGACCGGTCGAGCCGACGAAGCCGACCACCTCGCCCTGGCTCACCTCGGCCCCGTCGTTCGTCCCCAAACGGCTCTGGTGGGCGTAGAGGGTGGTGAGCCCGCCGCCATGGTCGATGATGACGACGTTGCCGTACCCCCCCTGGGACCCGGCGAAGATCACCGTTCCTGCCTTGGCTGCCCGTATCGGGGTGCCGCTCCCGGAGCCGATGTCGATGCCGGCGTGGAGCCGCCCCCACCGGGACCCGAACTCCGACGTGACCGGTCCGCCCACCGGCCAGCGCAGACCGGCGCCCGAAACCCGCCCGCCGGTATCGGGGGCGAGACTGCCGCGGGAAGCTCGTTCGAGAGCCTTGCGGCGGATGAGCTCGGTGACCGCGGCGTCCTCCCGGGCCAGTGCATCGACCTCAGCGGTGACCGCTTGGATCCGGGCCGAAAGCGCCCGCTCCAGCCGAGCCTTCTCCTTGAGGTTCACCTGAAGGGTGCCCAGCTCCGCTCGCTCTGCCTCCCTGCGCTTGGCCGCCACCTGCCGCGCCGCGTCGGCCTTCTCCCGCTCGATGCCCAGGTCTTCCTTGGCGGCCCGCAGGCGGTCGATGACGTCGCGGTCTTTGTTGGCCACCTGGCGCAGCATCGAGGCCCGCCGGCTCGCTTCACCCAGGTCTTGGGAGTCGGCGATCTCGGTGAAGGTCGACTGCTGGGGACGGACATACGCGGCAACGGCCCGGTCGAGGACGGCGCCGGACAGCACGGTCATGTCCCGCTCGGTGGCGGCGATGCGGTTCTCGGCCTGGCGCACGGAGGCCTCGGCCGCCCCCACCGCCTGGCGGGCGGCGGCCAGCTTGGCGCCCTGGGCCCTGACCTGAACGGACAGCGCGTTCACGGCCCGGTCGAGCTCGGCGTCGGAAGCCTTGAGCCCGTTGAGCTGCTTCGCCTTCTCCGCTTTGGCCTTGCGCACCTGTTCCTGGCGCTTGCGGGCGGCCGAGGTGGAGGTGGCCGCCCCCGCGGGGGAAGCCACCGCCGCGAAAAGGGCGGCCACGAGGGCGATGGACGCGAGGCGACGAGGTCGAGTCATGGTCTTGGCCCGCCAAAGCCTGTTCAGCAGGCTTCAAGGTAGTTGGTGGCACAACAGGGGCGCAACGTTCCTCGGCGCGGCGCGACGAAGCCCGAGGAACCTCCCGGCGCCATTCGCACTTCCCCGAACGAATGACACCGTTCCGCCCCTCGGGCTCGTCGGGACTCACCGTACCGCCGGCCCATCGGGCGTTCAAGACGCCGGGGAACACACAAGAAGACTCGGCCGGCGCTGCGTCTATGAGCACTCGACGAGCTGGCGGGCTGTCAGCTTGGCGTAGAGGCGCCGCAGCCGGCCCGCGGCCACCGTCCAGGTGTAGCCCCGGGCATGTGCCGCCGCTTGGCGACCGAGCGCCCGCGCCAACTCCTCGTCGCCCAGCACGGTGGCGATGGCGTCGGCGAAGTCGCTGGCGCGGCGGCTGTCGACCAGCAAGCCCGTCTCTCCGTTCCTCACGAGGCTTGTGAGCCCACCCACGGCGGAAGCGACCACCGGCGTGCCGCAGGCGGCCGCCTCCAGGGCCACGAGCCCGAACGACTCGGAGCGGCTGGGGACCACACACACGTCGGCGGCCCGGTAGAAGGTCGAGAGCAACTCGTGGGGCTGCGGGGGGACGAAGCGCACCCGGGGCGCGAGGCCGAGGCGCACCACCAGGTCGTGCATGCGCTCGACCTCGGCCTCGCCGTCGACGCCACTGGGCCCGCCGACCACGACCAGCAAAGCCTCGGGCACGCTGTCGGCCAGCTCGGCCAGGGCCCGCACGGCTATCTCGAGGCCCTTCAAGGGCTGGATGCGCCCGACGAAGAGCAGGATCGGCTGGTCCTCGGGCAGCCCCACCGCCCGCCGCGCCTGCGCCCGCGGGGCCCGAGCGGCCCTCTGAGCGGAGTCGCGGGCGCGAGCGGAGTCGGGGGGCGCGAGCGCGGAGTGGGAGGCGGGGTTGGGTGCGAAGAAGGCATGGTCCACCCCCAGGGGCACGACCTCGACCCGGTCGGCGTGGGCACCGTAGAGGCGCACCAGTTGGGTCACCTCGTCCTCACAGCTGGCCAGAATGGCATCGGAGCAGCCGATCACCTCGGACTCGGCCTGGCTGCGACGTTCACCGTTCTCGCTCAGGTCGACCTCGGCCTTGACCCGGTCGAGGGTGTGGAACGTCGACACCAGCGGCAGGTCGAGGTCGTGTTTGAGGGTGTGGCCGGCCAGGCCCGAGAGCCAGTAGTTGGCGTGGATGGCCTCGGCTGGGTACTCCCCTCTCATCCGACTGAGGACGCCGCGGGTGAACGGCGCCACCAGTTCAGCGAGGTCCTCCTTGGGGACTGGCGCCGCCGGCCCCGCCACGACGTGGTGCACGTAGAGCCCCGGCTCCACGGCCACCACCGGGTCGAGCTGAGGGCTCCAAGAGCGGGTGTAGACGTCACAACGCACGCCGGCCCTGGCCAGGGCGGTGGCCAGCTCCCGCACGTAGACGTTCATGCCGCCGCCGTCCCCGGTGCCTGGCTGGGCCAGCGGAGAGGTGTGCATGGACAGCACAGCCAGTGAGCGCACGACGGGAGCCAACCCTACGCGGGCAGGGGTTGTTCTTCCTCGGAGCCGGAACTCCGGTCGGAGCGGGCCGATGCGGAGTTCTCGTGTCGGAACGAGAGGTACACCTTGATGAGGGTCTGCTTCTGGTCCTCGGTGATGTAGGGGTCGCGCAGGATGTCCCCCGCCAGATCGTGCTCGCCCACCCGGTCCTCGAGGATCCCGGCCCGCACGTAGAGGGTCTCGGCCGAGATGCGCAACGCCTTGGCGATCTGTTGGAGGATCTCGGCCGACGGCCTGCGCAGCCCGCGCTCGATCTGGCTCAGGTAGGGGTTGGAGATACCGGCGAGGTCCGAGAGGCGGCGCAGGGACAGGCGGGCCGTGTTGCGCTGTTCTCGGATGAAAGCGCCAAGGTCATAGGCCCGGTCCTGCTGCTCACCCCCCATCGCTCAGGTGAGCAGTTCGTCCGCGTTGGCCGAGCCGGTCTTGTACCGGCGGATGATCTCGGCCTGGAACAGGTCGATGCGGTCGAAGACCTCGCGCCGGCGGGCCGAGAAGCTGCGCTCGAGTGCCGCCAGGCGGTCGGCCAGCTTGGTGACCACGTCGTCGGACAGTTCTGGCAGGTTCGCGAGCGAATCGACGTCGGCCACTTCCTCGATCTCGGCGACGAACTCGTCGACCTCGTCACTGGGCGCCAGGCGGGCCGACAAGCGGCCGAGTCCCGGGGGGCGGCCGTGGTCGCTCAGGATGGTGCCGTCTTTCAACGTGTCGACGAGGGCGCCGGCGTCGGTCCGCGCTCCCCCGCTCGACCGCCGCTCCATCTCGGCGTGGATGATGTCGAGGCGGCCCTGCACGAGCCGCCGGGCGTAGGAGAGGTCGGTCTCGACGGCCTGGCACTCGCCCCTGCGGGCCCGGATCTCGCCCGTCGGCAGTTCCTGCAGCCCTTCGACGTAGGTGTCGTTGAGCACACGGTCGAGCCGTTGAGAGGGCATGACGGGATGCTAGCGGCGGCGACTGATGCGCCCGGCCCGCCCCGCCGGTGAGTAGCGATAGACCAGGCGGCCCACCACGAGGGCCCACGGCACCTCTCCGAAATGCCGGCTGTCGGTGCTGGTCAGCGGATCGTCACCCAGGACCCACGCCCCCGTCTGGGTGCGCCTGGCGAGACGCTTGACGATCACCCGCTCCGGCTTTCGAGGATCTCGCACCGCCACCAGGTCGCCGCTGCGCAGCCGGCTCCTGAGGGCCAGGACCCGGTCCCCGGGGAGCAGCGTGGGACGCATGCTGTCGCCCCTCACCACCAGCCGGCGGGCCAGCCTCACCGGCCGGCGTCAGGGGTTAGGGTGGCGCCATGGCTCTCATTCCCCGACTTCTGAACCTTGCCGACCGGGTGCGTGAGCCCGGCATCGCCTCCGCCCACTGCGACCTGCCCTGCGGCGTCTACGACCCGGCCCAGGCTCGGATCGAGGCCGAGTCCGTGAAGGGATGCATGGAGAAGTACGCGGCCTCCGACGACCCCGACTTCAAGACCAGGGCGGTCTTGATAAAGGAGGAGCGGGCTGACCTGGTCAAGCATCACCTCTGGGTGCTCTGGACCGACTACTTCAAGCCCAATCACCTCGACCAGTACCCCCAGCTCCACGAGCTGTTCTGGAAGGCGACCAAGGCCGCCGGCGAGGCCAAGAAGACCCACGACGTGGCGGTGGCCCAAGGCCTGCTCGACCAGATCGCCGAGATCGACGCCATCTTCTGGGAGACCAAGAAGGCCTGACCAGCGGGCTCGCCGGTGCGGCGGCGAGACCGTCACAGGTCGAGCACGAGGCTCGCCACCAGGGCCCAAACCGGGGCGGCGACCAAGAAGGCGTCGATCCGCCGCAACGCCGGCGCTCGGGCCTGGGGCCGCCCCAACACCGCGGTTGCCACGACGCCGCCGGCGGGCACCAACACCGCCACCACCAGCGCGAGGAGCCACGGCGCCGCGCCCCGGAACGGTGGCACCAGGAGGGCGGCCACCGCCAGGGAAACCGCCCCCGCGGCTGCAGCTCCGGCGGCCCAGCCCTCCCAGGGGGAGCGGGCGCCGGAGCCGACGATGAAGGTGCTGGCATCGACGGCGTGGACCAGGACCACCAGCACCAGCGCGGCCGTCGCCCCCAGCTGGTCGCGCACCACCGCAGGGGCAGCACCGCCGGCGCCGATCAAGAGCGCGATGGCGGCCGTGGTGCGAGGGTCGGAGCGCCGGCTGGTCGGGCCTCCAAGGGTGGCGGGCGCGAAGCGGGCGCCGGCTGCGGCAGCGGCGGTGAGCGCGGCGGCGACGGCCACCGCCCACGGTGCGACGCCGCCGGCCAGAGCGATGACGGTGGCACCCCCGATCGCGACCCTCCGGTCGGGTTGGCTCCGCAGGCGCCTCCAGGAGCGGCAGGCCTGACCGGCGGCGCCCAGGGCCACGCCGGCGAACACGACGGCCGTGGGCAGAGGACCGGCGAGCACCGCAGCCAGCGACACCGCCGCCCACACCAGCCCGAGACGGATCCTGGGCCCGTCGATGTCCAACGGCGGGCGCAGCTGTTCCCAAGCCAGGACCGGCATCACTCCTAGCAGCCACCCGAGACCGGCGGCAGCACGGCTACCTCGTCGCCCGCAGAGACCGGATCTTCCAGCGAGGCGGGCTCACCATTGCACCAGACCCGGCTCTGGCCCAGCACCGCCGCGAACGCAGGCCCGTAGCGGGCTTCGGCTTGCACGAGGACGGCGCCCACCGTTGGTGCCTCGATCTCCGCCCGCCCGGTCCCGGCCGCTTCGCGGGCGGCTGCGAAGAGCCTGAGCGTCGCCACCGTTCGCTCTATGGCTCGATCTCGGCCCGGCCGTTGGTGATGGCGGTGTCACCCCGGCTGGTCGTCGCCTCGAAGCCGTAAGTGTGCCGGGCATTGGGGAGGCGACCGAGGTCGTAGATCGTGGTGGTGAGGTCGTCACCGGGAAAGACGTTCCTGGAGAAGCGAACGGCGAGGCGCTTGAGCCGGGCGGGGTCGCCGTCGGCCACGGTCTTGATCACCGCCTGGCTGGTCATGGCCATGCTGCACAGTCCGTGGGCGATGATCCCCGGCAGCCCGACCGACTTGGCGAAGGCGTCGTCGACGTGGATGGGCATCTCGTCGCCCGATGCGTCCCGGTACCGGAACGTCTGGTCGTCGTCCACGTGGACCGTGAACTGGCCGGCGGGGCTTCCCTTGTCCTCGGGGGTCAGGCGGTGGTCGGGCTTGTCGGCCCCCGCGCCGTCTCCGTCCGTCATTCCCCGGATGAACATCGTGACGTACTGCTCGAGCACCGCCTCGCCGGTGTCGGCGTCGTCACTCGACACCTTCACCGTGTAGCGGGTACCCGAGGTGCCGACGCGCACGCTGTGGGCCTGGGACGTGGTGACGATCCCCCGCCCGGGCACGAGCGGCTGGTGGAAGTGCATGTCCTGTTCGCCGTGCACGATCATCATGAGGGCCTCGGGGGGCACCACGTCGACGACGGCCATCCCCAACGCCGGCCACGTCGGCACCACGCCGAACACCGGAGGGGCGAACTTGGCCGCCGCGTAGGCGGGATTGTCGTCGTTGGTGGCGACCGCGTACGCGATGGCCCGCTCGGGGTCGATGGTGGCGGCGCCGGCTTCGTAGGTCGTTCCCAGCTTGTCCAGCGGCAGGGCCATCCCTCCTCCTCCGGCTCAGGTGCGGTCACGGTACGCGAGACTCCGACGCCATGACCACACCGCCGCCGGCGATCACCCGCGTGCTCGTCCTTCGCCACGGCCAGTCGACTTGGAATGCCGAGCGGCGCTGGCAGGGGTGGTCCGACCCGCCGCTGTCGGCGCTGGGCGAGAAACAGTCGAGCGACGCGGCGCGGAACCTGCGGGACTTCGAGTTCGCGGCCGCCTGCTCGTCGGATCTGCAGCGGGCCCGCCGCACTGCCCACGTCCTGGCCGGAAAGCTCGGGCTCGGGGAGGTCGTGGTCGACGCAGGCCTGCGGGAGCGCAACGTGGGGGCGTTCACCGGCAAGACAGCCGAGGAGATCAGGGCCCGGTGGCCGGAGTGCTTCGACCCCGCCACCGGGCGCCTCCTGTCAGTACCCGAAGGCGAGGACGACGAGATGCTCTTCCAGCGGGCGGCGCCGGCGCTGTCGGCCCTTGCCCGGAGCTACCCCGGCGAGGAGTTGCTGGTGGTCAGCCACGGGGGCGTCATCCGCACGCTCGAACGTCACCTTGGGGTGGACGCCGGCCCTACGACACCCAACCTCTCCGGGCGGTGGTTCGAGGTCGACGGCGACGGGGGGCTGCGGGCCGGCGAGCCGGTACTGGCCCTCGACCCCCCCTTGGTGACCACGACGACGACGGAGTAGTCGGCGCACCGGCGCCCGGGCTAATCCGTGCTCAGCCGTGCCTCGACCGTCTCCAAGAGGCGCGCCGCGAGCTCCTTGGTGAGCAGGTCGGTGCCGTGCCCGCCATGGGGGTACCACCACAGCTCCTTGGGCTCCTTGGCCCACTGGTAGAGCCGCTCGGGATGCTCGGGGCCGAAGTACCAGTCATGGGGGTCGGCCACGACGATGGTGAACGCGGGGGCGATGCGGCCAGCCATGTCGGCGGCATCGGGGATGTCGGCACAATTGCCCGTGAGGCGGGTTCGCAGCAGCGTGCGGAGGACGAAGCGGCCCCTGGTGGTGCTGATCCAGCGCTCGACCTGGTTGGCACCGACCGTGCCCAGGCCCCCCCAGAACGCCGGTGCGCTGATCGCCACCACGCCGGCCACGGAGCCGGGGAACCGGCCGGCGTGGAGCAGGACGGCGGCGCCGCCCAGGCTGATCCCCGCGGTCACCACCGGCTTGGTCGGATCACAGGCAGCCACCGCCGCGGCCACGTCGAGGGGCTCGTCACGCCCCATGGTGCAGACGCCGCCTGACCGTCCGTGACCCCGCAGGTCGGGCACGACCACGTCGACCCGCTGGCCCAGCAGTTGGGCGAAGGCGTGCACGTTGGGCGTGCGCGACCAGTTGACGAACCCGTGGACCAGCACCACGGTGGCCGGCGCCGAAGGGGGGCCGATGATCCGGGCGCCGGAGAGGCGGGTGCCGTCGGCCGCGGTGAGCGAAAGGCTCTGCTCCGGCCGGTAGCGCGGCGCCAAGGGGTACTTGCGGAGGTAGCTCCTTACTGCTCCTGCCGGCGAGAGCTTCGCCATTCCTCCTCGACCTTCCCCAACTCCGACACCGGCGGAGCACCCTCGCGGTACTCCGCCAGGAGGCCCCTCCAGTTGTTGGTCGCCCGCAGGCGACCGAGCAACGCGGACATCCCCCATACGACACGGTCGAGGATCACGTATGACGGTGGCATGTTGAGCGCCCGGATGACGTCGCCGTACTCGCCCTTCACGTCCACGACCTTCTGCAGCGCCTTCGACGTCCACTCCTGGTCGTAGGTGAAGGAGTCGGTGAAGAACGGCTCGTAGGGCGAGCTCACGTACTCGAAGACGTGCTGAGGGTCGAGGCCGTGGTCGGCGGGGAGAAAGCCTGCCTCCACCGCGGCCCGCACCGTCCCTTCGGCGTCACCGTCGAGGATGCAGTCGAGCACCCCAGCGAGCGACTCCAGCTCGCCGGGCCCCCACCGTTTCACCAGGCCGAAATCGAGGAACGTCACGGTGCCGTCGGCGTGGAAGATGTAGTTGCCCGGGTGGGGGTCGCCGTTGAAGACGTGGTGCTGTTGGATGGCGCCCTGGGCGAAGCGGAACAGGACCTCGGCGGCCTTTTGGCGACACTCCTCCTCGGCCGTCTCCACGAACTCGGCGAAGCGCATGCCGTCGACCCATTCGGTCGTGAGCACCCGCCGCGTGCTCAGCTCGGGGACCACGTCGGGGATCCTTATGAAGGGGTGCCCGCGGTAGCGGTCGGCGAAGTCGGCCTGAAGCCTCGCCTCCAGCCGGTAGTCGAGCTCGTCGCCCATGCGGGCCCGCAGCTCGTCGACCAGCGCCTTCACGTCGAGGTTCTTCAGGGCGAAGGAGGCGAACAGGCCATAGAGCATCTCGGCGTTGTCGAGGTCGCTCTTGATCGCCCGGTCGACGCCCGGGTACTGCACCTTGACCGCGACCACCCGCCCGTCCCTCGTGACCGCCCGATGCACCTGGCCGATGCTGGCCGCGCCCACCGGCACCGGGTTCCACTCGAGGAAGATCCGCTCCGGCTCGTCACCGAGCTCGCTGCGCACGACCCCGGCGGCCAGCGAGGGGGCCATGGGAGGCACGTCCTGTTGGAGGGTGGCCAGCGCCGCCTGGGCCTCGGGGGGCAACCCCTCGGCGATGAAGGAGAGCATCTGGCCCGCCTTCATGATCGCCCCCTTCATGCCGCCCAGCACCCGGGCCACGTCCTGGGCGGTGCGGATGGCGAACTGCTCGTCGAGCGCGGCCCGGTCGGCCTCCGTCGCGCCGCGCCCCTTCACCTTGTTGATGCCGAAGTGGAGGCCGCGGCGCGCCGTGAGGCGCATGATCCGGACCCGCCGTTCGATGCGGTGGCGGTGCTCGGGCGCCCGCAGGCTGACGCCCGCCGCGGTCGCCGCCGCCGCGGCCGTGACGGCCGCGGCCGCGACGGCCG
>JAHWJQ010000004.1 GCA_019348305.1 Actinomycetota bacterium | reverse complement strand
GAAAGCGTTGTCACCCGCTTGTTCCGGCGACGAGGCGGTGATCGTCCCGGGCAGCGTCACGTCGAGGGCGAAGCGCATGGCGTTGGGATTGGGCGTCGGGGAGGGGGTGGCGGTGGCCATGCCGGGATCTTAGGAGGCTGGTGTCGAACCAGCCCCGAGCGGCGAGCTTTGTTCGACACCAGCCTGCTCAGGAGTCGCGGCCCGACCGCGGAGTGAGGTCTGGCTCGCGCGGGTAAGAGCAAACCCATGACAGACCCCCGACTCGAGGACCACGTGGTGGGCCTGGAGTTGCAGATCGTCGAGTTGGTCGAGCGCCGGGAGCGGGCCCGGGTGCAGAACGACCTGGTCGAAGCCGACCGGATCCAAAGGGAGATCGACGCACTGCAACTCGAGATGGCCGACACCGCGGAGGAGATCATCGAACACTGACCGGAGCCTCACCCGTGGTTGTCGGCCGGTTCCCCTAGAATCGACCTTCTGTGCCTGAGCGCTCCGATCTCCGCAACGTGGCCATCATCGCCCACGTCGACCACGGCAAGACGACGCTGGTCGACGCCATGCTGTGGCAATCGGGTGCGTTCCGGGCCAACCAGGACGTGAACGACAGGGTGCTCGACTCGACCGACCTCGAGCGGGAGAAGGGCATCACCATCCTGGCCAAGAACACGGCCGTGCGCTACGGGCCCACCAAGATCAACATCATCGACACCCCGGGCCACGCCGACTTCGGGGGGGAGGTGGAGCGGGGGCTCACCATGGTCGACGGCGTGCTGCTGCTCGTCGACGCCAGCGAGGGCCCGCTACCCCAGACCCGCTTCGTCCTGCGCAAGGCCCTCGAGGGACGTCTGCCGGTGATCCTGGTCATCAACAAGATCGACCGGCCCGACGCCCGGGTGAGCGAGGTGGTCAACGAGGTCTACGAGCTGTTCCTCGACCTCGACGCCGACGAGGAGCAGATCGAGTTCCCCATCGTCTACTGCAACGCGCGGGCCGGGGAGGCTTCACTCGACCCCGAGATCGGGGGCTCCGATCTCAAGCCGTTGTTCGAGTTGCTGGTCGAGCACATCCCCGCCCCCACCTACGACGACGGCCACCCGCTGCAGGCCCTGGTCACCAACCTCGATGCCTCCCCCTATGTCGGCCGGCTGGCGCTGTGCCGCGTGTACCAGGGCCGCATCCGCAAGGGCCAGACGGTCGCCTGGTGTCGTCACGACGGGGCCATCGAGCGGGCCAAGGTGACCGAGCTGTACATCACCGAGTCACTCGACCGCGTGGACGCGGCCGAGGCCGGCCCCGGTGAGATCATCGCCGTCGCCGGCCTCCCCCACGTGACCATCGGCGAGACCCTTGCCGACTCCGACGACCCCCGGCCGCTCCCGGTGATCCGGGTCGACGAGCCGAGCCTTTCGATGACCATCGGCATCAACACCTCGCCCCGGGCCGGCCAGGAGGGGTCGAAGCTGACGGCGAGGCTGGTCAAGGCTCGCCTCGACCAGGAACTCGTGGGCAACGTCTCGCTGCGGGTGCTGCCCACCGATAGGCCCGACACCTGGGAGGTGCAGGGGCGGGGTGAGCTGCAGCTGGCCGTTCTGGTCGAGCTCATGCGCCGCGAGGGCTTCGAGCTCACGGTTGGCAAGCCGCGGGTGTTGACCCGCGAGATCGACGGCCGGGTCCACGAGCCCGTCGAGCGGGTGTCGATCGACGTGCCCGAGGCGTACCTCGGGGTGGTGACCCAGCTCCTCGCCCTGCGCAAGGGGCGGATGGAACACATGGTCAACCACGCCACCGGTTGGATCCGCCTGGAGTACCTCGTGCCGGCCCGAGGGCTGATCGGGTTCCGTACCGAGTTCGTCACCGAGACCCGGGGCACCGGCCTGCTCCATCACGTGTTCGACGGCTGGGAGCCCTGGTTCGGCGAGCTGCGGACGCGGCCCAACGGCGCTCTGGTGGCCGACCGGCGGGGCCCCACCACCACCTACGCGCTGATGGCCCTGCAGGAGCGGGGCGTGATGTTCCTCGGCCCCGGCGTCGAGGTCTACGAGGGCATGATCGTCGGCGAGAACGCCCGGGCCGACGACATGGACGTGAACCCGACCAAGGAGAAGAAGCTCACCAACGTCCGCTCGTCGACGGCGGACGTGCTGGAGCGGCTCATCCCCGCCCACCACCTGTCGCTCGAACAGGCCCTCGAGTTCATCGAGGAGGACGAGTGCGTGGAGGTGACGCCGGCCAGCGTCCGCCTGCGCAAGGTGGTGCTGAGCGGCACCGACCGGGGGCGGATGGCCAAGCGGGCGAAGGCGGGGGCAGCTCCCGCCTGAGCGCTCTAGCGGCGCCGGCGGATCCTCCCACCACCACCGCCAGCGCCCACCCGGCGGGCGGCGGCGACCCTGGTGGAGCCGGCGTCGGCGGTCACTGCCGTCGCCGCCCGCTCCTCCGGCCGCCATGCGGCGAGATCGCGCAGTCGGGGGTCGTTGGAGAACACCTCGATCAGGTGTCGCGGCAGCTGGAGGCGCTTCTGCAGCTGCTCCATCTCCAGCTCCTGGTTCCACAGGGCGAGGCTCACCGCCACTCCCTTGGCCCCCGCCCGGGCCGTGCGCCCGGAGCGGTGGAGGTAGGCCTTCGCGTCCTCCGGCGGGTCGTAGTGGACGACGACGTCGACCCCTTCGATGTGCAGCCCCCGCGCCGCCACGTCAGTGGCCACCAGCACGGGCAGGTCGCCGTCGCCGAACTGCTTGAGCGCCCGCTGGCGGACGCTCTGGGCCAGGTCGCCGTGCAGCGCTCCGGCCTTGACGCCCTCCCGCTTGAGCTGGTCGACCAGCCGGTCGGCGCCACGCTTGGTGCGGCTGAAGATGAGGGTGCGGTAGGCGCCCTTGGCGATGGCCGCCGCCACCTTGACCTTGTCCATCTCGTGGACCTTGAGGAACAGGTGCGACATCTCCTCGACGGTGGCGGTGGGCGACTCGACCTCGTGGCGCACCGGGTCGGACATGTGGTGGCGCACCAGGTAGTCGATGTCGCCGTCCAGGGTGGCGGAGAAGAGCAGCGTCTGGTGGTCGTGCTCCATCCGGCGCAGCACCCACATGACCTGGGGCAAAAAGCCCATGTCGGCCATGCGGTCGGCCTCGTCGAGTACGAGGACCTTGACGTCGCTCACCGCGAGCTCACCTCGGTCACCCAGGTCGATGAGCCGGCCCGGGGTGGCGATCATGATCTCGACCCCTCGCTGGAGGGCCTTGATCTGGCGGTCCATGGGCGCCCCGCCGTAGACGGCGAGGGTGCGCAGCCCCCTGGTCTCGGCCAGCGGAGCGATCACCGCCCGTACCTGCACTGCCAGCTCGCGGGTGGGCACCAGGATGAGGGCAAGCGGCCGCTTGGGCGCCGCTGGCGCGTCGCCGGCGACACGCTGGATGAGCGGGAGCCCGAAGCCGAGGGTCTTGCCAGAGCCGGTCTTGGCCTTGCCGCAGACGTCGCGCCCGGCCAGCGCGTCGGCGATGGTCAGGCTCTGGATGGCGAAGGGGGCGTCGATCCCCTGGGCGCCCAGCGCCTGTACGAGGTCGTCCGAGACGCCGAGCGTCTCGAAGGTGGTGGTCATGTTGAGTGGTCCTCACGTCCGGTGGGCCCGCCTCGAGGCGACGCCGTCCGGAGACGACCGCAGGTGAGGAGACCCGTGAGCGGCCCCTGTGGCCTGCTCGAATGCAGTTCAGGATACCAAAGGTGCAGGTAGATGGGGTAGATGGGGACGCGGCGGCAAAAGTTTGGGCAGCTTCAACGTCGCTCTGCGGAGTTTTGCCTGCCCGAAGACGAGGGGTTGGCGCCGGCGAGGGCGGCGGCGGCCCGCAGGTGCTCGACCAGCTCGCCCAGAGGAGTGCGGGCATTGAGGCCGCTGGTGGAGGGCATCACGTAGGCGGGGCGGCCGCCGAAGCCACCGGGCTGGGGGCCGGCGCCGGCTCGTCGGTCGAACACCGCCCTCCATCCTTCTAGGCCGACGAAGCAGACGGCGCCCGGCTGCAGCCACCGCACCAGTCGCTCCACCCGTGCCGCACCCTCCCGGTACTCCTCGGGGCTCAGCTCGGCCGAGGCCACGGTGGCCCGCTTGCACAGGTCGGTCATGCCCAGCCCGTGGTGGCGCAGGGCGTTCCAGGCGTCCTTCGCCCTGCTGACCACCCCGGCAGCCAGCGCCGCCGGCCAGAAGCGGTTGCCGGGGCGGGCGTAGCCGACGCCGCGATCCGCCGAGTAGATGCTCGGGTTCAGGCCGCAGACGAGCAGCCGCATCCCGGGGCCGACGGTGTCGGGCAGCGTGCGGGCACGGCGGCCGGCGGCGCGAACCTCGTCCCGCTCGACCTCGATGTCGTCGACGGAGAATCCCGCCCCGGTGAGGACGTCGAGCAGTGGCTGGGGTTCCCAGGCGGCGAAGAAGCGGCCGCCGAAGTCGTCGCCGGGCAGCGCGTCGCCCTCATAGGTGCCGTGGAGGACCTGCACGTCGACCGGGCTGTCGACGAGCAACGACCGGTGGAGGTCGGCCAAGGCCAGTGGGAGCCGCGTGCGGGGGACGTGCAGGTAGCTCATGTTGGCCCATGCCCCCCCAGCCGCTGCCGCCCGCAGGGGGAGGGCCTCGATGTCGGCCTGGAGCGGCAGGGCGGCCGGCGCGACCTGGGCCAGGAGATCGAGCATCGTGCGGGCGGCGTCGAGGGCGACCACCGGCTCGCCCAGTTCGTTGGTGTAGCGGCCGGCGCCGGCGCCCACGTCGAGACGGAGGGCACCAGGGGCCACCCGGCGGGAGAAGGCGATGGCGGCCTCCCGTCGTACCGGGCGCCGGCGTGCTGCCCACTCGCCGCCGCACTCCTCGTAGCGCTCGACGGTGGCACGCTCCATCGGCCGTGAATGCTACGGCGCCTCCACCTCGACCCCAACGCCGAAATCGCTCAGCTCGACGGTCACCTCCAGCCCCTCGCGGCGGCGCTGGACCTGGGCCACCCGGTCCTGCCCGTCGAGCAGCACCGTCACCGGAGCACCGTCGACGACGGCAGCGAAGTGGCGGTCCTGCCCGCGCACGGAGGTGGCGCCGGCCAGCCCCCGCAGCAAGCCGCCCCATGACCCGGCGGGAGACGCCTGGGCCACGGCGGCGTCGACGGCGATCCACTCCGTCGCCCCTGGTGGCCGCAGCCAGGTGCCCGCCGCCGTCACCCGGACCTCCGAAGCGACTTGGGGGAGGCCCTCCACCGTCGCCCTCGCCCACGCCTCCCGGCCCACCAGCGAGGTGACGCCTTCCACCACGACCACGCCGGCGTCCGAACGCAGCCTGGCCACGACCCGGGCACTGCCCTCGTCGATGGTGCGGACGACGGCTTGCTTCAGCCGCTCGCTGGCGGGGGGCTCGGCGGCCTGCGGCGCGGGTCGGCTGCAGGCGGAACCGAGAGCCACGGCGACGCACGCGAGCACGCCCACCGCACGCCGGCGACGACGACGGGAACGGGGACAACGACGGGACGGCTGGGGCACGACGCCTCCTTGGGAACTTCTTCCGTACGAGGGAGGCGGGCTGGCCCGCGAGCGCAACTCGCCCAGAGGCTAGGTGGCGCCGGCGGGACGGACAAGGGCCGGAGCCGGGCGACCCAGCGAGGGAAGCCGGTCACCAGCCGGCCGCCGCTCCCGCGAGGCTGCGGGGGTCGGCCGCCCCGGCCAGGGTGCCGCCGTCGAGGGCGATGAGCTGGGCGTGGCCGAAGTCGCTGCTCCACGCCGCCAACCGCTCCACCCGGTGTCCCCGCCGGCTCAGGCCCTCGAACCATGCCGCGGGCGCATCGTCCTCGACGACGACCCGAACGTCGCCGCCGCGGTGCCAGACGTCGAAGCCGACGTCGGCCCCGGCCAGCACCCACCGCGGCGCCGTGATGCTGGTGGCCGGGTCCTGGCCGGCCCCGTAGCGGCGGGCCAGCAGTTGGAGGAGCACCTGGGGCTGGCTGTCGCCTCCCATGGTGCCCACCAGGCAGTCGAGGGACCCGTCGGCGAAGGTGACGAGGGCAGGGGAGAGGGTGTGGGGCGGCCGGCGCCGGGGCCCGTACTCGGCGGGGTGGCCAGGCTCGAGGGAGAACCCGGCGCCGCGGTTGTGCAGGAAGATGCCCTGGCCGGGCACGACCAGCAGCGAGCCGAAGCCGGCGTAGTTGGACTGGATGAGCGAGACGCCCATGCCCGAGCCGTCGGCGGCGCAGAGGTAGATCGTGCCGCCTCCGGTGTAGGAGCCCCCCACCGAAGCGGCTCGGTCGGCCGATATGGCCGCCCGCCTCGGCGCCAGGCGTTCCTCGGCCAGCAGGGCGGCGCCGTCGGCTCCCTCGTGGAGGACGCTCTGGCGGTCGTAGCCCGCCTGGCGCGCCGCCTCCACCAGCAGGTGGGGCCAGAGGGGGTCGTCCGGATTCTCGGGGACGGGGAGGTCGGCGGCAATCCAGGCGCCGGCGAGGGTGAGGTATCCCTGGGAGTTGGGCGGGACGGTCCAGAGCCGCCGGCCCCACACCTCCAGCCACAGCCCGTCGACCCACTCGGCGTTGGGCGAGACCAGGTCCTCCGGGGAGAACTCGCCGCCCCCCAGGGCGAGGAGCCCGTCGCCGAACTCGCCCTCGTAGAAAGCAGTGCGGCCCCCGGCGGCGACGGTGGCCAGCGCTCGGGCGATGCCCGGCCGGCGCATGCGGGCGCCGGCGTGCAGGGCGGGCCCGCGGGGGAAGTCGCCGGTGCCGGCCCAGCCCAGCCCCTCCAGCCGGCGGGCCGCCACCGCCAGGGTGGGCGACACCGGGAAGCCCTCCTCGGCGTAGCTGCGGGCGGGCGCGAGGAGCTCGTCCAGGCCGAGGCGGGCGAACCGCTCGTGCAGGGCCACCCACCCGTCGACGCAGCCGGGGACGGGAACGGCGCTGATGTGGCCGGTGCGGGGCACCCGCTCGTGTCCCTCGGCCCGGAGGCGGTCGGGGTCGGCACCGGAGCCGCTGCGCCCCGAGGCGTTGAGCACCGCCGGCGTCGTCTCCCCAGGCTGGTGCACGAGAGCGAAGAGATCACCGCCCAGGCCGCACATGTGCTGGGTCGTCACCGCCAGCACCGCGTTGGCGGCCAGCGCGGCGTCGACTGCATTGCCGCCCCGTCGCAGCATGGCCACTCCGGCCGAGGAGGCCAGGTGGTCGACGCTGCAGACCATGCCGTTGACGGCGTAGCGCGTGGCGACAGGCGCCAGAAAGTGCATCCGGGGGCCGTAGGCTAGGCGGGTGGCTGCAAACGGCGAGCGCGAAGCGGGCTGGGCCACAACTCGTTTCCGCGAGCTGGTGACGGGGCCTGCCGCCGCCTTGGCGGCCGCTTTGGACGAGGCGGTGCTCCTGGTGGCAGCCCACGCCGAGCCCGGGCTCGACATCCCCGCCTACCGGGCCCGGCTGGACGAGCTGGCCGCCGCCTGCGGGGCGCCCACGCTGGACCAGATCCTCCACCGGCTGTTCGCGGTCGAGGGCTTCCGGGGCAACGAGGACGACTACTACGACCCCCGCAACTCCTACCTGAACGAGGTGCTCGACCGGCGCCTCGGGATCCCCGTCACCCTGGGCATCGTGATGATGGAGGTGGCCCGCCGCCTCGGTGTCCCCATGGCGGGGGTGCCGATGCCGGGCCATTTCCTGGTCCGTATGGAGGGCGACCCGCCGGTGTTCGTCGATGCCTTCGCCGGCGGTCGGGTGCTGACCGCTGGGGAGTGCGAGGAGCGCTTCCACTCCCGCCACGGGCCAGCGGCGCCGTTCGACCCCGCCTACCTCGAGCCCATGGGCCCCTATGACGTGCTGTCGCGGCTGTTGGCCAACCTCCGCCACATCCAGTCCCACCGCAACGACAGCCACGCCCTCGAGTGGGTCCTGCGGCTGCGGACCATGCTGCCCGGCGTCACCGTAGAGGAGCGGTCGGAGCGGGCAGGGGTGCTGGTGGCCCTGGCCCAGTTCGATCAGGCGGCGGGGGTGCTGGAGTCACTGGCCGACGAGGCGCCGCCCTCGCGGGCCACCGATCTCATGGCCAGGGCCAAGCGCCTGCGGGCCCGGCTCAACTGACGCCCGGCCGGGCGGCCGGGGTCGTTTGGGCCGCGCTCACGCGATGCGGTGCTCGCGGTCCTGCCAGTACCGGTCCTTCAGCAGGCGCTTGTAGAGCTTGCCGGTGGGGTGGCGAGGCAGCTCGGCTTCGAAGTCGATCGACCGCGGCACCTTGAACGCCGCCAGGTGCTGGCGGGCGAAGCTCAGCAGCTCTCGCTCCAGTTCGGGGCCGGCGTCGGCCATGTCGAGCGGCTGCACCACCGCCTTGACCTCCTCGCCCAGGTCCTCGTTGGGCACTCCGAACACGGCGACGTCCATGACCTTGGGGTGGGTCGTCAGCACGTTCTCGGCCTCCTGGGGGTAGATGTTGACCCCGCCCGAGATGATCATGTTGGCCTTGCGGTCGGTGAGGTACAAAAAGCCCTCGTCGTCGAGGTAGCCGATGTCGCCCAGTGTCGACCAGTCGTCGTGGTCGGGGTGGCGAGACCCCTTGGTCTTGTCGGGGTCGTTGTGGTACTCGAAGCTCTGACCGCCGGCGAAGTAGATCGTCCCCTGCTCATCGGGCCCCAGCTCCCGGCCGCTGTCGTCGCAGATGTGGATGGTGCCCAGCAGGGGCCGGCCCACGGTGCCCTTGTGGGCCAGCCACTCCTCGGAGTTGGTGGCGCAGAGGCCGTTGGCCTCGGTACCGGCGTAGTACTCGTGGATCACCGGGCCCCACCACTCGATCATCTGCTCCTTGACCGGGATCGGGCACGGCGCAGCGGCGTGGATGACGGTCTGGAGGCTCGAGAGATCGAAGCGGTCGCGCTCGGACGGGGGCAGCTTGAGGAGGCGCACGAACATCGTCGGCACCACCTGGGTGTGGGTGACCCGGTGGGCCTCGACGAGGCGGAGGAACTCGAGCGGGTCGAAGTGCTCCATGATCACCGAGGTGGCTCCCACCCGCTGGGCGGCCATGGTGAAGCGCAGCGGGGCGGCGTGGTACAGCGGCGCCGGCGTGAGGTACACGGTGTCGGGGGTGAACCCGTAGAGCATCTGGCACAGGAGGGTGACCCCCGAGGGGGTGCCGATGGGCGCCAGCGGCAACGGCGGCTTGACGCCCTTCGGCCGCCCGGTGGTGCCCGAGGAGTACAGCATGTCGGTGCCCTCCACCTCCTCGGCCAGGGGGTCAGCCGGGTAGCGGGCGGTGGCCTCTTCGTAGCTCTCGTAGCCGTCGATGGCTCCGAGGCACATGAGCCTCGTGTGCACCCGGGGCGTACGGTCGCGGAGCTGGTCGGCCAGCTCGCGCCGGTCCCAGGAGGTGACGAAGGCCTGGGCGCCGCAGTCGTTGACGATGTAGTCGGCCTCACCCACGGTCAGGCGAGAGCTGACACAGGTGTAATAGAGCCCCGATCGCTGCGCCGCCCATACCACCTCCAGGTACCGCGCGTTGTTCTCCATGCACACCGCCACCGTGTCACCCGGGCGCAGCCCCCGGTCGTGGAGCAGCTGGGCCAGCTGGTTCGACCGGTCGTCCAGCTCGGCGTACGTGACCGCCTCAGCGCTGCCGGCCATGACGTAGGCCACCTTGTCGGGCGAGGTCCTGGCGTGGGCTCCGGGGTACACGGCGCGGACTCTACTGACCCGGCCGGAGGTGCCGGAGGGCGCCGACGAGCCCCACATCGGCCACGGCGATGGCCTCGTCCCACCAGAACCACCGGACCTGTTGGCTCTCACCGGGGGGTGGCGCCGGATCGGCGTCGGGCGCGAGAAGCAGGTAGCGAAAGTCGAGGTGCGTGTGACCACGCGGCCCGGGGTGCACGTCGACGTGCACGAGCCTCGGCCCCCGAACCGGGTGCTCGACGGCGAGGCCGGTCTCCTCGCCGGCCTCCCGCCAGGCGGCGTCGGCCGGTGCCTCACCGGGCTGCAGGTGGCCGCCCGGTTGCAGCCACATCCCCAGCCGCCGGTGCAGGTGCAGGACCACCCCGCGGCGCCCGACGACGATGGCCGAGCCGGTCACGTGGATGGGCCCGGCGTGCTCGTCGAAGGGGTGGGGGAGCCGGGCCACCTCCTCGAGCAGGCGGGCGATGCTGGACCGCTCGCGCTCGTCCACCGGCTGGCGGGCGGCGACCGCGGCAATGAGGTCGGTCAGTGGGTCGGGAGGCGACAGGGGGACCATGGCGGGGAAGGATTCTCCCCGATGCGTCGGTTCCCGGTCGTCGTTGCGCCGGCCCTCGCGCTTGTCATGGTGGGCTGCGGAGCGCCGCCGCCAAGTCGCGTGGCCGCACCGGCGGACACGACGGTGGCCACGCCGGCACCGACCACCCAGCCCCCGGCTGCCGCTCCTCCCACCACGATGCCGCCGGTGACACCGCCGCCCACGGCGGCCCCGCGCCGTGGTGCCAAGGTCACGGCACCGCCCGTGACGAACGGCGGAGAAGTTGCGCGCCGCGAGCCGGTGGTGGTGGCCTACCGCGTCGAGCGCCGGACCACCGACGACGCCACCGCCGGCTTCGAGGACACCGTGGAGGCGACACTGTCGGATCCCCGCGGCTGGGTGCGGGCCGGCTTCGACCTGGTGCGCCGGACCGACGACGCCCCCTATCTCATCGTGTTGGCCGAGGGTGCAGAGGTCGACCGCCTGTGCCTGCCCTATGACACCTACGGCAAGTACTCCTGCCAGAACGGCCCGGTGGTGGCGCTCAACGCCGACCGCTGGCGGACGGCCACGCCCAAATGGACGGGCGACCTGGCGACGTTCCGCCAGATGCTGGTGAACCACGAGGTGGGCCACCTCCTCGGCCAGAAGCACCCGCGTCCCCAGTGCCCCCGGGCCGGCCAGCCCGCCCCGGTCATGAACCAGCAGTCCACCGAGCTCGACGGGTGCCTGCCCAACCCCTGGCCCCTCGACTGGGAGGTGGCGCTGGCCGCCCGCCACGACCGCCCGCTGGCCCCCGGCCCCGAGCGCTGAGCCACCCCACTAGCCGGCCCGGGCGACGGCGAGCGCCGGCGCCACGGCGACCCCCCGTCGATCGTTTGGGCCGTTCTGGCTGTGGCGGGGCATCGTTTGGCCGTATTTGGTCGCCGCAAAGACCCAAACGTCGCAGCGGGATTACGGACGCCGGCGGCGCTGGTCAGGAGGCGGCGATGTTGCGCAGCGGCATCCGCGGGCCGTAGCGGGGGGCGGTCATCCCGCTGGCCTCGAGCAGGCGCAGCACCCGGCCCCGGTGGCCGCGGAAGGGCTCGAGGAGCTCGAGCATCCGCTCGTCGCAGCCGCGGGGCTCGCCGGCCAGGCACCACGACACCAGGTGGGGGAGGTGGTAGTCGCCGACGCTGACGGCGTCGGCGTCGCCCAGAGCGACGATGGCCACCTCGGCCGCCGACCACGGGCCGATCCCCGGCAGCACCTGGAGGCGGCGCCGGCCCTCGGCCGGCGACAGGGCGGCCGCCTCTTGCAGCCGCCGGGCGTGGCGGGCGGCGAGGCGGACGGTGTCGGCCCGCTTGCGCTCGACCCCGAGGGGGTGAAAGGCATAGGAGGGGAGGCCGGCGACGGCCTCGGGCGCCGGCAGGAGCCGCAGCTTGGCGGGCACGACGCCGGCCGGCCCGGGCGGCGTCGAGCCGTAGCGGCGGACCAGGCCGGCGTAGGCCCGGCGGGCCTCCAGGGCCACCACCTTCTGTTCCAAGATGGTGGGCACCAGGGCCTCGAACACCGCCTGGGTACGCACGATCCTGAGGCCGGGCAGGCGCCGGTGGAGTTCCGCCACCAGGGGGTGCCGCGGCTGGAACCCCTCCACGTCGTCGCCGGCGCCGACGAGCTCGGGCGCGGTCTGCGCCGCCCAGGCCGCGCCCGGCCCCCACGCCCGCACCACCACTTCGCCGCCGGCGGCCGACAGCCGCACCGTTGCCGGGCCGGCCGGCGTGCGGGTCGCCCGCCACACCTCGCCCGGCCCGACCAGCGTGGTGAGGGGCCGGGCCGACGGCCCCAGGCTGAGGCGGAGATCGACCGGCAGCCGGGGACGGAACCTCCGCTCCACCACGTCGTCGCCGGCCATTTGAGCGGCGATGGTAGGAGGGCCGTGGCAGGCTGGCCGGTATGGGGCTGTTCGACGAGTTGGCGTGGCGCGGCCTCGTCCATGACTTCACCGACCCGGTGGTGCCCGAGCGCCTCGACGCCGGCGGCCTCACCGCCTACATCGGCTTCGACCCCTCTGCCGACAGCCTGCACATCGGCCACCTGCTCCAGATGTGCAACCTGCGCCGGCTGCACGACGCCGGCCACCGGGTGATCGCGCTGGCCGGCGGGGCCACCGGCATGATCGGCGATCCCGGCGGCAAGAGCGAGGAGCGCAACCTGCTGTCAGCCGGCGAGCTGGCCCACAACCTGGCCGCCATCCGCGCTCAGCTCGAGTCCTTCCTGCCCGGGGCCGTGTTCGAGGACAACGCGCAGTGGCTCGCCGGCGTGAGCGTCCTCGACTTCCTACGCGACGTCGGCAAGCACTTCACGGTGAACCAGATGGTGGCCAAGGAGTCGGTCAAGACCCGCTTCGAAGGGCGGGAGCAGGGCATCTCCTACACCGAGTTCAGCTACATGCTCCTCCAGGCCTACGACTTCCTGCACCTGCACGACACCCATGGCTGCAACCTCCAGCTGGGAGCCAGTGACCAGTGGGGCAACATCACCATGGGCATAGAGCTCATCCGCAAGGTGCGGGGCACGACCGTGTTCGGGCTCACGACGCCCCTCGTGCTCAAGGCCGACGGGACCAAGTTCGGCAAGAGCGAGACGGGCACGATCTGGCTCGACCCCGACAGGACGAGCCCGTACCGGTTCTTCCAGTTCCTCGTGCGCAGCGAGGACGCGGTGGTGGGCACGTACCTGCGCTACTTCACCTGGCTGCCTCGCGAGCGCATCGAAGAGCTGGAGGCGGCTGTGACCAGCCGGCCGGAGCAGCGGGAGGCGCAGCGGGCGCTGGCCTGGGAGGTCACAGCCCTGGTCCACGGACCGGCCGAGGCCGACCGCGCCCAGCACGCCGCCTCGGTGCTGTTCTCCGAGGAGATCGCCGGCCTCGACGAGGCGACCCTGCTCGACGTCTTCGCCGACGCCCCGTCCTCCGATCTGCCCCGCCGGCCGCTGCCGCTGGTCGATGCCATGGTCACCTCCGGGTTGGCGGCGTCCAAGTCCGACGCCCGCCGCCAGGTCAAGGGCGGCGGCGTCTACCTCAACAACCGCCGGGTGCAGGACACCGAGGCCTGCATCGACCCTGAGACCGCTGCGCTCCACGGGGCCTACGTCGTGCTGCGCCGGGGGAAGGCCCAGCACCACCTCCTGCGCTTCGCTTAGCGGTCCCGGGCTCCTGCTCGGTCAGCGGACGACGACGACCGGGGTGCCCAGCGGCGCCCAGTCCCACACGAAGGCGGCATCGGCCACCGACTGGCGGACACAACCTCGACTTCGGTACTGGCCCAGCTGGCTCTCGCTCTGGATGGGCCGGCCCCGGCGGTTGACGGGGATGGCGTGGAAGCCGACCGCCAGTCGCCGCGCCTGGTAGAAGCGCACCATGTACTGCAGCGTCAGCGAGCCGGCCCGGCTGGACGGAGAGCGGGAGAACACCGAGTAGGTGCCGGGGCGCGGGAAGTTGCGCCGACCCGACACCAGGTGGGTGCGGGCCACCGTCCCGTCCTCCTCCACCAGCCAGATGCGCTGGGCACCGTTCGAATAGACGATGCGCCGGCCGGCGCCCGACTCGGCGGGGACCGCCGGCGGGGCCGAGCCGGCCTCCTGGGCGGCCACCGGGGCGGCCATGACCGAGGCCAGGCTGACGGTTGCCAACAGCACAGGGACGAGGAGGCGGCGCACGGCGGGAGGATAGGTCAGGCGTGGCTGCGCTCGATCGCCTCCACGGCGGTGCCGAGGTAGGCGGCGATCACCAGGGGGTCGTTGCGCACCGCCTCCGGCTCGCCCTCGGCGATCGTCACGCCCGCGCCCAGGCACTGCACCCGGTCGCTGATGCCCAGGATGAGGGGGATGTCGTGCTCGACCACCACCATGGTGGCCGCCAACTCCTCGCGCAGGCGCAGCAGCAAGGGCCCGAAGGCTTCGGTCTCGCGCTGGGCCAGGCCCGCGGTGGGCTCGTCGAGCAGCAGGACGCTCGGGCGCTGGGCGAGGAGGCAGGCGAGCTCGACCACGCGCCGGGTGCCCGTGGAAAGGGTGGCCACCGGAGCCTCGGCGTAGCGCCCGAGGCCGAAGAAGGCCACGTGCTCGTCGGCCGCCGCCTGCCGGCGCCGCTCGAGGCGCCGTGCAGGGGGCAGGGCCAGCAGCGCCGGTACCAGTTCGGTCCGCTCCCGCGACTCCAGGGCCACCTGCACGGCCTCGTGGACCGTGAGCTCCCCGAACAACCTGGCGTCCTGGAACACCCGGCCCAGCCCCCGCCGCGCCCGTTCGTGGGCGGCCAGGGCCGTGACGTTCTCGCCGTTGACGTGGACGGTGCCGGCGTCGGGCGTCACGAACCCGCTGATGACCCCGAGCAGCGTCGACTTGCCGGCACCGTTGGCCCCGATGAGCCCGAGGATCTCGCCCGGCGCGGCCCACAGGTCGACCCCGGCCAGTGCCTGGCGCCCCCCGAAGCCGACCTGGATGCCGCGGGCTTCGAGCACCTTGGCCGCCAGGGGCTCGCCGTGGGCCGCCGCCGTGGGCCACGACCTTGCCGGCCCAGTGGGAGCCGGCCCAGTGGGAGCCGGCCCAGTGGGAGCCGGCCCGAGCCGGTTGGCCAGCGCCCGGAGGATGGCATCGCGGCCTGCCCGCCCGACCGAGATGAGGCCTCCCGGGAGGTAGAGGAGCAGCACCAGGATGCCGAAGCCGCTGGTGAGCAGCACGGCGATGGCCGTGTCGCCGAAGAGGGCGGGGACTCCGAGCAGGTAGACGGCGCCGAGCAGCACCCCACCCACGCTGCCCAGCCCGCCGATGATGACCAGGGCGAGCACGCGGAAGGACTCCTCGACGCGGAAGCTCTGGGGCCCGAAGGTCACCAGCAGGCCGGCATAGAGGGCGCCCCCCAGCGCGGCGAGGCCGCCCGAGAGCGCGAAGGCGCTCAGGCGGGTGAGGGCAGGGGGGACGCTCAGCGACGCCGCCCGCGCCTCGTTGTCGCGCACGGCGATGATGGCCCGGGCGACCCCGGAGCGGCGCAGCCGGGTCAGCGCCGCGCAGCAGACCGCTAGCACCACGAGGCAGACGAAGTAGTAGGAGCGGTCGTCGGCCAGATCGAGGCCGAGCACCGACCCCCGGGTCACCGTCACGTCGCCGCTCGGCCCCACGAACAGCCGGCTGGTGAAGAGGTACTCGCGGGCGGCGACCGCGAAGGCCAGCGTGGTGACGGCCAGGAACAGCCCCCGCACCCGCAGCGCGGGGATGCCGATGACCAGCGCCACGACCACGCCGGCGATCACCGCCTCGACGACGGCGGTGGGGAATGCGACACCCCGCTCGACGAGGGCACCGGTCACGAAGGCGCCGACGCCGGCGATGGCGAACTGCCCGAGGGAGAGCTGCCCGCCCCAGCCCGTGAGCACCACCACCGACAGGCCGATCACCGCGTACAACAGCATCGCCGTGGCCCGGAACAGCGCACCGCTGCTCGACACGACGAAGGGCAGCGCCCCAGCCATGGCGGCCATCGCCATCCACACGGCCGGCCCCAGCCGGCGGGCCCAGCGCCGGCCGGCCAGCTCCGGGGGCAGTGGCCTGGGCCGGAGCGGCCCGCCAGAAGGCGCAGCCCACGCCACGGTGGCGCCCGCCGTCTCGGCTTCGCGTCCTCCCACCAGCACCAGCGCGAGGACAGCCACGAACAGCGTGGCCTCCACGGCACCCGGAGAGACGCCGTTGAACAGCAGCACCGCCTCGGCCATCCCCACGACCACCCCTCCCAGCAGGGCCAGGGGCAACGACACCAGCCGCCCCAACAGCCCGGCGGCCAGCGCCCGCAGCAGGAGCCCGGCCCCCAGGGCGCCGGCGTCGAGGGTGCCGACCTGCTCACCCCGCAGCGGTGCGATCAACACCGCTGTCAGCGTGGCCAGCACGCCGGCCAGCGCCCAAACGACCATCGCCACCCGCTGCGAGGAGATGCCGGCCAGCTCGGCCCCGTCGCGGTTGTCGGCCACCGCCCGTATGGCGACGCCGGTGGGGGTGCGGGCCAGCAGCAGCGACAGGCCGATCACCGCCGCGGGTATGAAGGCCAGGGCCAGGAAGTGCTCGCTGGCCAGGAGCACCGAGCCGATACGGATGGTGCGGTCGAGGGGCGTCGGGTACGCCGACACCTGGTCGACCTCGGGGATCAGAGCCTGGGCCACGAGGAGGAGCTGGGAGACGCCGATGGTGGCCACGAGCACCACCACTCGGGACTGGTTGCGCAGCCGCCGCACCACCCCCGACTGCACCGCCACGCCCACGACGGCGCCGAGGACCAGGACCAGGGGCAGCGCCACGAAGAACGGGACGCCGTTGTCGAGCACGACCTTGGCCAGGACCGCGGCACCGAAGGCGCCGATCTCGCCGTGGGCGAAGTTGAGGATCCCACTCGAGCGGTACACGAGGATGAGGCCGGCGGCCAGGACCCCGTAGGCGAGGCCGGTGAGGGCCCCGATGACGAGCGCGCTGGGGGCGAGAGCCTCCAGTGCGCCGAGGCCCCCCAGCGTCACGAGCCGCGGAAGCCGGTGGGGGTGAAGTCCCCGGCCGGCCTCCAGCACTTGCACCCGGCCTCGGCCTGCACCAGGCGGATCTGGTCGGTGGCGGCGAACTTGCCGGGCGCCAACGACGAGGCGGCAAAGCCGGGGTTGGGGAAACTGCCCAACCGTTGCAGCGCCTCGCTGAAGCCGCGGCGGGTGGGATTGGTCCCGGCGCCGGACACGCCCTGGGCGAACAGGCGCACCAGGCCACAGCTCGCCATGTAGTTGTAGAAGAGCTTGTCGGGCGGAGCCAGCTTCCTCTTCTCGACAGCCGAGGCCACCTCGTTGCAAGCCGCGTCGACGGGATCGGTCGGTTGCCCGTCGCCCACGCGGGTGGAGGTGACCATCAGCCCACGCCGATAGAAGCTGGCCGGCATGTCGGTGAGGAAGCCGTTGCCGGCCGACGCGTAGTCGAAGTCGGACACGGCGTAGTCGGGGAGGAAGCCGCGACGCTCGGCCTGGCTGACGAACTGCTGGGCGTAGAGCGTGTTGGTCATGAGGAAGACCTGCTTCACGCCGGCCTGCTGGAAGCGGTCCACGGCCAGGCTCAACTGCCCAGGTACGGCACCGACGTTCGACACGCTGATCTCGGCGTCGACGACGTTGAGCTCACCGACCAGGGCCTTCGTGTAGTCGACGAGGGCGGTCATGTCGGTGTCGAGGTACTCGGCGTAGCGCAGGATGCCGATCTTCTTGCCGTTGAGCTCGCCCAGTTCGTTGAGGCGCCGGACCATGTCGAGGGAGGTGCGCCGGGTGGAGGGCTGGGTGGTGAACAGCAGGCCCCCGGAGCGGGAGTAGTAGTCGAGGACGGCGCCGTCCCAGGCCAGGTAGGGGAGCTTCTGCTGCTCGGTGAAACAGAGGATCGGGTCGCCGTAGACGCCGAGGACGTGGGTGACGGCGAACACCTTCTTGTCCTGGGCCAGCGTGCGACAGGCGGTGCGCATCGAGTTCTGGTCGAGGATGTCGACGATCTCGTAGAAGGCCTGGATCTTGCGACCGTTGACCCCGCCCTGGCGGTTGAGCTCGTCGATGTGGGCGTCGAAGTACCTCTTCTGCTCGTCGGGGTTGTAGCCCGACGGCTTGAAGCCCAACGCGCTGGTCCCGCCCAGGTCGGTGATCACGACGCCCAGCCGGATCGACTCTGGCGTGACGCCTTGGTCCGAGGCGGTGCGGGCCACGCCTTGGGGCCCGGCGACACCGGGGCCAGCGGCTACCGGGGCGCCAGCGCCGGGGCGGGACGAACCGGGGCCGGACGAACCAGCGCGGGCGGCTGTGACGCTGGCGGCGGTCGACGCCACGGGAGCCGCCGTCCCGTCGGATGGCGCGGGGATCTCGCCCCCGGCCGGGCCGGTGACGGTGGTCGTGACCGCCGTGTCGGCCGGCGCCGGCGCCGGTGCCGCGGCGATGGTGGTGGCCCGTTCGCCGAAGACGAAGGGGATGAGGAGGGCGCCCACCAGCAGGGTGCACAGGACGCCGATGAGAAAGGCGTAGGTCTGGCCGCGGCTGCGCAGGCGGCTGAGACGTTGCTGCACGTTCACGAGGATCCTCCGGGGGCGGTGATCGAGGGGTCGAAGCTGAGCTGGAACCCCGGCGGGCTGGCACCGGCCGGTACCAGCGCGAAGCCGGCCGGCCCCGCTCGGTCGGCAAAGCCTGCGAGGTCGAAGCGCCAACTGCCGTCGCCCTGGCGGGTACCGCCGGCGCAGCGACCGGCGTCGAAGCTGGGCGCGTCGGTGAGAGCGACCGCTTCTCGTGGCTGCCACTCGGGGTCGGTGATGGGACAGGCGGCCACGGCGGCTCCCGCCGGGTTGACGTTGGCCTCGGCCTCGGGCCGCACGGCAAGGGCGAGCACCGTGCCTGCGCCGCTGAGGCGGACGAAGCTCAGCCGCGTCGTCGTCCCCCCGCCCGAGCCCACCGGCAGCGACCCCGGGGGCACACCGGCGCGGGCGGCGGGGGTGCCGGCGCCGGCGGTGGCCCAGCCCGCTTCGGACACCACGAGGGGCTGTGCCGGGGTGGCTGCGGCGTCCGCTGCGGGTGCCACCGGGGGTGGTGGGCCGCCCCGTGCCTCCGCCGGCGTCGCCGGCGCGCCGGCTTCCCGGCCGTCGCCCCGCGCAGGGCCAAGGGGGCCGAGGGGGGGCGCCGGCTCTGGGGCCGCGGCAGCGTCTGCATGGGGGGCTGCCGGCGGTGGGGGTCCCAATGGCGCTGGCGGACCGGGGGCGGTGGGCACGGGCGCCACGGCCACGGCTACCTCTGGCGGCCGCGGCCTGAAGGCGGCGGGCAGGGTGTTGGCCAGCAGGAGCACGGCGACGGCCGTCCCTATCGTCAAGGTGTAGGCCTGGCCCTCGGTGCACCCGATCGCCCGGGCCATCCTCGCCATCGGCCGGGGGCGCTTCATCCGCCCTCGGTCCCGAGGAAGACGGCGCGCAGCAGGTCGTCACGATCGGCCAGCTCGGCGGCCGGACCCGAGAAGCGGACCCTCCCCCGGTCCAGGAAGACGGCGCGATCGGCCACCGCCAGCGCGACGTTCACCGACTGCTCGACGAGCAGCATCGTGACTCCTTGCTCCTGGAGCCGGCGCACCACTTCCAGCAACTGGCCCACCGCCACCGGAGCAAGACCGAGGGACAGCTCGTCGATGAGCAGCACCTCCGGCTCGGCCAACAAGGCCTTGGCCAGCGCCAGCATCTGCTGCTCTCCACCGGAGAGTTGCCCCGCCGGCTGGTCAGCGAGCTGGCCCAGTTGCGGGAACAGCTCGAGGACGGCCCCGATGCGACGCCGGACGCGGGCACGGTCCCATGCGAAGGGGTGGCAGCCGGCGAGCAGGTTGTCCACCACGCTCATCGAGGGGAAAAGCGCCTTGCCGCCCGGCATCTGCACGACCCCCAGGCCCACCCGGTCGGTGGCGCTCACATAGGTGATGCTGCGGCCGTTGAGGCGCACCACCCCCCGTTCGGCCAGGACGAGCCCCGAGATCGCCCGCAGCACCGTCGACTTGCCGGCGCCGTTGGTGCCGAGCAGGGCCACCACCTCACCGCGGTGCACGTCGAGGTCGACCCCGAACAGCACCTGGACCGGGCCGTAGCTGACGTCGAGGTTGCGGACCTGCAGCACGGCAAGGCCTTCCGGTCCGGCCGCCGCCACCCGCCGGCGCTCCTGCTGTTCTTCGACCACCTCCTCGACGACGAGGGAGATGTCGGCCCGCACGAACCTCGCCCCGTAGGAGGCAAGGCCGGCAGCGAGGAGGCAGACGGGCGCGGTGACCGCAGCGAGGGCGAAGCGGGTGCCGCGGGCATCGCTCAACAGCCCGGTAATGATGCCGCCCAGGAAACCGCCGAGCAGGAAGATGTAGATGCCGAGCAGGGCGAAGCCCAGCGAGCGGAGCCGGTACGGCACGACGGCGGCCACGAAGGCGTAGACGGGGACGGTGGCGGCATAGAGGGCGAAGTTGGCCACCGACACCCCGACCAGCACCGGGACGAGGCCGGGCAGGAACAGCGAGGCGGTGAAGACCACGCCGTAGACGGCGATGCCGGCACCCATCAAGACGATTGCCCGTGGGGGGTTGCGCCGGAAGACGCGGTCACCGAGGACGCCCCCGACGAAGACGCCCGCCAGCGCGCCCACCTCGGTCAACGAGACGGCCAGCCCGCGTCCGAAGGCATCGAGGCCGTAGCGCTTCTCGAGCAGGACGTTGAGAAAGGTCGGCACGGAGACGAGCACGAAGCCGAGCACGCCCACCCCGACCAGGAGGTAGTAGAGGGTGCGGATCTTTAGAAGGCGCTGGAAGGCGGTCCCGTAGGAGAGGGGCACCTCGGCCCCGGCACCCACGCTCTCGCCCAGGATCGCCTCTTGTTCCTGCAGCCCTCGGGACGGCTCGCGGAGCAACAGCGTGCCCAGCGCCAGTGCCGCCAGGGGCACGGCGAGCACGAGGAAGGCGACGCGCCAGCCATCGGGGCCGCCGGCCAGGGCGGCGACGGCCCCGATGGCCGCCGGGCCAGTCACGGCGGCGAGCGGCGCGGCCAGGTTGTGGGCGGCGAAGATGCGGGCCCGCCCGGCGATGGGGTAGCGGTCGGCCAGCAGCGAGTTGTGCACGGGCAGCGTGCTGGCCTTGCCGATGCCCACCCCGAATCGGGCCACCGCCAGTTGCCACACGGCACCGGCCAGCCCGGTCACGAGGGTGAAGCCGGCGGCCAGGGCGGCGCAGAGGGCGGCCAGCCGGACGCGGCGGCTGCGGTCGGCCAGGTAGCCGAGGGGGAGGGCGGCGAGGACGAAGATGGCGGCGCCCAGGCCGCTCACGGCGCCGAGGGCGGTGTCGGAGAGGCCGAGGCTGCGCTGGATGTCGGGGCCCAGCACCGCGAACGCCTGGCCCTCCAGGCTGTCGAGGACCCGCAGGCCGGCCAGCACGGCGATGGTGGCCGTGCCCCCCCGTCGCAGCACCTGGCGCAGCGAGAGCGGCTCGCCGGCGCCCGCCCCGAGAAGGTCGTCGGCCAAAAGCGCCTCGGCTTCAACCCGCTCAGCGGGGCCGCGGCCGCGCTCGTCCGGCCGCGGCACCTCCTCAGCCAGCAGGGCCGAGGCGAGTGCGCTGGGATCGTCGGGCAGGAGGCTCGGCGTCGTCATGGGGAAGCTCCTAGACCCTACGGCGGCCCCTGCTGCTACGGATGCGGCCGCCTGTCGCCGCCACCGGCTGCCTCGGGGGCCGAGGCCGAGGCCAGGGCGCGGCGAAGCCGGACGGCGGTGTCGGCCATTGCCTGGTCGGATTCGTAGCGCTGGCGGGGCCAGAAGAACCCGCGGAGGCCGTCCTTGCGCCGGCGAGGGACGACGTGGACGTGGAGATGGGGGACGCTCTGGCTCACGGTGTTGTTGAGGGCCACGAAGGACCCGTCGGCACCGAGGCCGGCCACCACCGCCCCGGCCACCCGCTGGACGGCGCCGAAGAGGGTGGGGAGGAGTTCGGGGGGAAGGTCGGGCAGCGTCTCGTGGTGGCGGCGGGGCACCACCAGGACGTGGCCGGGGAAGACGGGGCGGAGGTCGAGAAAGCCCATCACCTCCGCCTCGTCCAGCACCAGCGCGGCATCCGCCTCTCCGGCGGCGATGGCGCAGAAGGAGCAGTTCGCCATGCGGCACGGTAACCGTGCGACGATCGCGCACGATGTCGAACACACCGGTGAACCTGTCGGGTGGCCTGCCCGAGACCATCCTGCCCCCACCCCCCCCGTCGGTGGCCGAGCGACTGGCCGACGCGCTGGTGGCCCCCGCCGAGCAGCGACGCGACGCAGTGGCCGCGGTGGTCGCCGATCACCCCACCCTGCTCGCCGGCTGGGCCACCCTCGGCGACCTGGCCGGCGACGACGTGGAGGCCTACGCCTACTACCGCGTGGGCTACCACCGCGGCCTCGACGCGCTGCGGTCCAACGGGTGGCGGGGGAGCGGGTACGTGCGCTGGCGCCACGAGACCAACCGCGGCTTCCTCCGGTCGCTGGACGGGCTGCGCCGAGCCGCCGGCGCCATCGGCGAGGTGGCCGAGGAGGAGCGCTGCCGCGACTTCCTCCACCAGCTCGATCCCGACTGGGACCGCCGGCCGGTCAGCTGACCGGACGCGGGCCACCGATCGCCGCGTGGGCGGGCCACAATGGCCAGGTGGCGTCGCCGCTCGACAACGAGGTCACCGCCCTGGCCCGCCGGATCGCCGAGTTGGGGGCGGGTGAGCAGAGCCGGGTATTCCACATGAGCTGGTGGAGCGAGCGGATGCTGTCGTGGGCGATGGCGCACCCTGAGTTCAAGACCCAGCTCTTCCGCTTCGTCGACGTCTTCCCGGCCACCACCGGCGCATCCGACGTCCTGCGTCACATCTCGGAGTACTTCGAAGGCGCCGATGCTCCGCGCCTGCTCGGCCTCGGCGTGGACCTAGCCGAGAAGGTGCCGTTCGGCGATTCGCTCTCGGCGTCCATGGCCCGGCGCAACATCTTGCGCATGGCCGAGCAGTTCATCGTCGGCGAGGGCCCGAAGGAGGCGGTGGAGGGGCTGCACCGGCTGTGGAGGCAGGGCAGCGCGTTCACCGTCGACCTGCTGGGAGAAAAGACGGTTACGGCCGCGGAAGCCGACCGTTACGCGGCACGGGTGGAAGAGCTGTTGTCGACGCTGCTGGAGGCCACCGACGCGTGGGCTCCCGACGACGTGTTGGAGTTCGACGACAGGGGCCGGCTGCCCCGGGTCAACGTGAGCATCAAGCCGACGGCGTTGGCCCCGCTGTACTCGCCGCTCACCCGCCAGGACGGCCTCGACCAGGCCAAGGAGCGGCTCCGTCCTCTGTTGCGGCTGGCCGCCCGGCGGGACGCCTTCGTGTACTTCGACATGGAGCACTACGAGGTCAAGGACCTCACCCTCCAGCTGTTCCGGGAGCTGCTGGACGAACCGGAGCTGGCGGCCCTCGAGGCGGGGATCGTCATCCAGGCCTACCTCAAGGACTCGATCCACGACCTGGCCGAGGTGATCGCCTGGTCCGGTGGACGGGAGCGCCCGGTGACAGTCCGGCTGGTGAAGGGCGCCTACTGGGACGCCGAGACCATCATCGCCCGGGCCGAAGGCTGGCCCAGCCCGGTGTTCGAGCACAAGGGCGAGACCGACGCCAACTACGAGCGCTGCGCCCGGCTGCTGCACGACCACCACGGCAGCGTCCGCGCCGCGTTCGCATCGCACAACCTGCGGTCGCTGGCCTACGCCATCACCTACGGCCGGGCCAAGGGCATCCCCGACTCGGGTTATGAGATCCAGATGCTCTACGGCATGGCCGAGCCGATCCACGCCGCCATCCGGCGGTTGGGCCTTCGTCTACGGGTGTACGCACCTGTCGGAGACCTTGTTCCGGGGATGGCGTACCTGGTGCGCAGGCTGCTGGAGAACACCTCCAACGAGAGCTTTGTCCGCCAGCGCTTCGCCGAGGCCCGCGAGCTGGAGGAGCTCCTCGCTCCACCGGCGGCCGAGCGCATCCCCGAGCCCGAGCCGCCCCGGCGGGGGTGGACCACCGACCCGGCGCGTCCAGGGCCCTACCACCACGAGCCCCACGCCGAGTTCCGCCGGGCCTCGGTACGGGCAGCCTTCCAAGCCGCGGTTGGCGGCGCCGTTGGCGCCACCGCCGAGGAGGTGCCGGCGGTGATCGACGGCGAGCGGGTGCGGACCGAGGACACGATCGACTCGGTCGACCCGGCCCAGCCCGACCGGCTGGTGGCCACTTCGGCGTCGTGTACCGCGGCGGACGCCGAAGCCGCCATCGACGCCGCGCTCCGAGCGTCGGAGAGGTGGAGCCGGATGGCGGTCCCGGAGCGAGCCGCGGTGCTGTTCGGAGCAGCTCAGTGGTTCCGACAGCGGCGCGACGAGCTGGCGGCGCTGGAGGTGTTCGAGGCCGGCAAGCCGTGGAAGGAGGCCGACGGCGACGTCTGTGAGGCCATCGACTTCTGCGAGTACTACGGCCGCGAGATGCTGCGCCTCGACGCCGGCGGCGCCGTGGAGTCGCCGCCGGGCGAGTCGAACCGCCTGAACTACCGACCGCGCGGGCTGGCGGCCGTGATCTCGCCGTGGAACTTCCCGCTCGCCATCCCCTGCGGCATGGTGAGCGCCGCGCTCGTGACCGGGAACTGCGTGCTGTTCAAGCCGGCCGAGCAGACTCCGGCCACCGCGTACCGGCTGGTGCAAGCGTTCGAAGCGGCAGGCCTGCCGCCTGGCGTCCTGTCCTTCCTGCCTGGCGTGGGGGAGGAGGTCGGCGCCCACCTGGTGGCCCACCCCCACGTCGCCGTCATCGCCTTCACCGGGTCCAAGGAGGTGGGGCTGTCGATCGTGGAGACTGCGGCGGTCCACCGGCCGGGCCAGCGCCACGTCAAGCGGGTGCTGGCCGAGATGGGGGGCAAGAACGCGCTGATCGTCGACGACGACGCCGACCTCGACCAGGCCATCCCCGCCGCCGTCTACTCCGCCTTCGGCTACGCCGGCCAGAAGTGCTCCGCCGCCTCCAGGCTCATCGTGTTGGAGGGGGTCTACGACGAGGTGGTCTCCCGCCTGACAGGGGCGGCCCGCGAGCTGCGGGTGGGCCACCCACGGGACATGGGCGTCCAGGTCGGACCGCTCATCGATGCCGAGGCTCATGCGCGAGTCCGCCGCTACGTCGACCTCGGCGCCAAAGAGGGCCGCCTTGCCCTCAGTCGCGACGACGTCCCTGATGAGGGGTGGTTCGTTGGCCCCACGATCGTCGTCGACGCGCCACCGGAATCGAAGGTGGCCCGCCAAGAGATCTTCGGCCCCTTCTTGACGGTGCTCCGCGCCGACGACCTCGACCACGCTTTGGCGCTGGCCAACGGCACCGAGTACGCACTCACCGGCGGCTTGATGTCGCGGTCGCCGGCCAACATCGCCAAGGTGACCGCCGAGCTTCGAGCCGGCAACGTCTATGTAAACCGCGGCACCACCGGTGCCGTCGTCGGAAGGCAACCCTTCGGCGGGTACGGGCTGTCCGGGGTCGGGTCGAAAGCCGGTGGGCCGGATTACCTGCTGCAGTTCCTCGACCCCCGCGTGGTCACGGAGAACACGCTGCGCCAGGGGTTCGCCCCCGACGCACCCGCGCTCGACCAGCGGGGGATCTAGCACCCCGCCGGGATTTCCGGGGTCAATCGCGCGTTGCGCACGGGGTCGTCCACGCTCCGCGAGGCCCGGGCGTGATACGTGACAACCGGCAAAAGCGCCGTCTAGGGTGCCCGAAACCCCGCTGCGGTCAAACGGCTGTAGCGGTGGATTCCTCTGGTTCGACTGGCGGGACGAGCCCATACGGACCACGGAGATGTAGCTCTTGCCTGAGAAGAGTCCTGTTTCGTCGCGCCGCCGGCCGCTTTTGCGGGTCACGGTCGCCGCCATGGCCCTGGTGGTCGGCATCGTCGTGCCTGCCGGTCCGGCAGGCAGCGACGTGTCGTTCATCAACGCCCGTCGCAGCGCGGCAGGAATGGCTCCCGTCAGCTTCAGTCCCGCCCTGGCCTCGGTGGCCCGCAACCACTCCCAGGCCATGGTCAACCGCCGCACCCTCTCCCACTCGTCCAACCTGCCTGCGGCGGTGAGTGCGGTACTGCCTGGTTGGCAGGCGGTGGCGGAGAACGTCGGTGTCGGGGAGTCTCTGGCCGACGTCAACGCCAAGTTCATGACCTCGGCGGGCCACCGCGCCAACATCACAGGCAACTACAACCTCGCTGGCGTGGGCGCGGTCACCGGTGACGACGGGCAGGTGTGGGTGACCCAGGTCTTCGCCCGGGTCCCCGCCGCAGCCGCGCCGGCCACGACCGCCATCGCGAGATCACCTGCTCCGCGGCCGTCGGCCAGTGAGCGGCCCGTGCAGCATCGCGTGTCGCGCAGCCGGGTCGCTCCCGCTCCGCTGCCACGGGCGGTGCCCGCCCCGCCACCGCCCCCGCCCCCGCCCCCGCCCAAGCCGGCGACGGTGGCCGGGATGGCAGCGCCGTCGGGCGGCTACCAGCTCATCGCGGCCGACGGTGGCGTGTTCAGCTTCGGCGGGGCGCAGTTCGCTGGCAGTGGCGCCGAGCTCGGGCTGAACGAACCGGTGGTGGGGGG
The DNA here is from genome assembly GCA_019348305.1 of Actinomycetota bacterium. The sequence continues at coordinate 5,406 of JAHWJQ010000004.1, read as the reverse complement.
CGCCAACACCAAGACCGGCGACGGCTACATGCTCTTCGGCCGTCGGGGCGGCGTCTTCGCCTTCGGCTCCGTCGCGTTCCGTGGCAGCGGGTCGGGCCTGCCCCTCGCGGGCGCCGTGGTGGGCGGCTCGATGTCCCCCAATGGCCTCGGCTACACCCTCTTCACGGACGACGGGGGCGTGTTCTGCTTCGGTGACGCCCGCTTCCACGGCAGCGCGGCGGGCCAACCGCTGAAGGCGCCGATCGTCGGGGGTGCCGTCACCCCTGCCGGCAACGGCTACTGGTTGGTGGGCGCCGACGGCGGCGTATACGCCTTCGGAAACGCGCCTTTCCTGGGAAGCCTCGTCGGGGCTGCACCCCTGCGGGCGCCGATCGTCGGGATGGCCACGACCCCCACCGGCGACGGCTACTGGCTGGTGTCTAGCGACGGCGGGACCTTCGCCTTCGGCGACGCCCCCTTCACGGGGTCAGCCGCCGACCAGGTCCTGCCGGAGACGGTGAGGGCGTTGGTGGCGGCGCAGTCGGGGCGGGGCTACTGGCTGGTGCTGGGCGACCAGACGGTGCTGCCCTACGGCGACCTCTCGGTCCCCGAGCGGCGCCGGCCGGCCGACGGCCCGGCCGCCCGCGTGATCTGAGCCCTGCCCCAGCCCTTCGGACAGACTGGTTCCCATGCCCGTCCACGGAGGCGAACCCACCGGACCGTTCCCCTCGGGAGTGGACCCGGCCGACTACGACAAGCTCCGGCGCCGCGTGCTCTGGAAGTTCCCGAGCGGGCTGTATGTGATCGGCAGCCGCGCCGGCCAGCGCCGGAACCTGATGACGGCGAACTGGGTGACCCAGGTCAGCTTCGAGCCCAAGCTGGTGGCCGTCTCCGTCGAGAAGGACGCGCTGACCCACGAGCTGATCACTGCGGGCGGCATATTCACCGTCAACGTGATCGACCGCGAGGACCGAGCCATCATCCGCAAGTTCACCAAGCCGGTGGAGGAGGACCTCGAGGCGGGCACGCTCAACGGGTTCGCCTTCCACGATGCACCGGTGACCGGTGCCCCCTTGCTGGATCAGGCGGTGGCCTATGTCGACTGCCGGGTGTCCCAAGCGGTGGACGTCGGGGGGAGCACGCTGTTCCTGGGCGAGGTCGTGGACGCCGGCTTCCAAAAGCCCGAGGAGACCGAAGTGCTGCGCATGGAGGACACCCGAATGAACTACGGCGGCTGACACCAATTGCACAGCCCGCTGAGCCACCATGCGCACGTGCCCCGGCTCGTCGCTGTCCTGGTCGTCTTGGTCCTTGTCGCCGGCTGCACGACCAGCCGTGAGGTATCCGTCGAGCTGGGAGATCCCGGCGGCGATGGTGGCAGCGCCACGACCCCCCCGACCGATGCCGGCGGCCGCGACGGGAGCGGCGGTGCCGGGAGCCCGTCCACCTCCGCCACGCGGCGGCGGTCGCCCCCGCCCACGAACGCCCCAGCAGAACCGCCGCGCGCCGAGGCCGAGCGAGGCGACGACGGCTCGACCGGGGGGCCGGGGGCGTTCGCCCGCACGCTGCTGCGGCCCCAGCCAGCCACCACCGTGGTCTTCGAGCGCCTCGAGCAGTCGGGGGCCGCGCCCCGTCGGGCGACGGTCGACCACGCCAAGTCGGTGCTGCGATCGGTCACCGCCAAGCCCGTCGCCGACCCGCCGCCCATCCCGGTGCCCGGCGGGGCTCAGGAGTGGACCGCTGAGTCGATCCGTGACACCGCGGACCGCCTGACCAAGGCGGGCCAGGGCGGGGGGCGGGCGGTGCTGCACGTGCTGTTCCTGCGGGGGAACCTGCGGGGCAACGACGAGGTGCTGGGGGTGGCGGTCCGGGGCGACGTGGTCGCCATCTTCAGCGACTCCGTGGCCGCCGCCGGCACGCCGCTCGTCTCCGGCGGGGCCATCGAGGACGCGGTGTTGATCCACGAACTGGGTCACCTTCTCGGCCTGGTCGATCTGGTCCTCGACACCGGCCGGGCTGATCCCGAGCACCCCGGTCACTCGCGCAACCGCGACTCGGTCATGTATTGGGCGGTCGAGTCGAGCCTCGTGACGCAGGTCCTGGCCGGCGGTCCGCCCCGGGACTTCGACAGCCAGGACCTGGCCGACCTCGCGGCGCTCCGCAACGGCGCGTGAGCCGTCCAGTAGCGTCGTCGCCGTGGCAGTCCACAGACTCGACAACGCCAGTTGGGGCTTCGAATCCAACTGCTTCGTCTGCGAGCGATCGAACGAGGGCGGCCTGCGGATCCCGTTCTTCTATGACGACGAGGCCGGCAGGGTCTTCGCCGACTACACCCTCGACGCCACCTTCTCCGGCACGCCCGCCTATGTGCACGGCGGCATCACCATGGCGGTGCTGGACGAGGCCATGGCGTGGGCGGCCATCGCCGTGGCCAACGCCTTCGCCCTCACCGAACAGAACACCACGAGGTTCCGCCGGGGGGTCAAGGTGGGGCGGAGCTACCGGGTGGAGGCTTGGGTGGTGAGCCACAGCGACAGCAAGGTCGAAGCCGAGGCCACCGTCACCGACGAGCGGGGCAAGGTGTGCGCCGAGGCCGGCGCTCTGTTCCGGCCGATGAGCCAGGAGCATGCGAAGTCGGCGATCGGCAGCGAGTTGAGCGGGGACGACGCCGGCTACCTGCGAGGTTGACGGTGACGGCCACGGTCGACCCGAAGGCGACAGAGCCGACGTGGGTGGCAACGACCGAAGGCCTCGAGCGGGTGGTGGCGGCCCTGGAACCGGAGCCCGCGTATGCCGTCGACACCGAGTTCCACCGCGAGCGCACGTACTGGCCCCAGCTGGCGCTCGTGCAGCTGTGCTGGCGCAGCGGCGTGGCACTGGTCGACCCGGTGGCGGTCGACCTGCGCCCGCTGCGAACGGTGCTGGAAGGCCCCGGCGTGGCGGTCCTGCATGCCGCCGACCAGGATCTCGAGGTGTTGGAGCGGGCGTGCGGAACGGTGCCGGCCCGGCTGTTCGACACCCAGGTGGCGGCCGGCTTCCTCGGGTTCTCCTCCCCCTCGCTGGCCAGCCTGACCGAGCGCCTCCTGGGGCTGCACCTGACCAAGGGGGATCGCCTCACGGACTGGATGCAGCGGCCGCTCACCGCTGGCCAGCGCCGCTACGCAGCGGCTGACGTCGCCCACCTGCTCGACCTCCACGCCGAGCTGACCCGGCGGCTGGAGGAGTGTGGCCGCCTCGACTGGGCAGCCCAGGAGTGCGAGGTGCTGCGCCAGCGGGGGCACCTTCCTCAGGACCCCGACAGGGCGTGGTGGCGGATCAAGGACAGCCGCTCGCTGCGGGGCCCCGCGCGGGGGGTGGCCCAGGAGGTGGCGGCGTGGCGGGAGCGACGCGCCGCCGCCCTCGACAAGCCACCGAGGCTCGTTTTACCCGACCTGGCGCTCCTCGGCATTGCCCACCGGATGCCCGACAGTCTGGCCGGATTGAGAGACATCAGGGGCCTCGACGGTCGCTACCTCCGGCCTGACGCAGCTGAAGAGCTCCTGGCCGCGGTGGCGCGGGGCCGGGGGCTCGCTCGCAGCTCGCTGCGGCTCCCGGTGGCCGACGAGCTCGACCGCAACCTGCGACCGGCGGTCACCCTGGTGTCGGCCTGGGTGGCCCAGCTGGCCCAGGAGCTCCGCATCGACACCGCTCTGCTGGCCACTCGTGCCGATCTCGTCGCACTGCTGCGCAGGGACCCCGGGGCGCGCTTGGCGATGGGATGGAGGGCGACGCTGGTGGGCGACCGGATTCGCCAGCTGGTGGACGGGCGGGCGGCGCTCGCGTTCCGGCCCGGTCGGGGTGATCTCGTGTTGGAGGCGAGATCGGGCCTCGAGCTCAGCGTGGAGGTGCCGGTGCCGGCCGAGGTGGTGCCACCGCAGGCTCCGCCGGCGCCACCCCCCGAGGCGGTCGAGGACTGAGCCAGCCGTCGGCCGCGACCGTCATTCCTGCGGCGGGGGCCGCAGGTCGATGGTGAGGGTCAAGATGCCGTCGTCCAGCCGCCCGGTCGCATCTCCCAGCATGGCGAAGTCCATGTAGTCCTGTTGCATCTGCTCGATGAAGCGCTTGCGCTCGGCGCCTTCCACCGGCGGCAGCCCGCGGCTGCGCACGGCCCGGGCGCGAGCGCGGAAGCGCTCGATCATGGCGTCGATGTCGAAGGTGTCCCCGGCGGGCATCCCTCCGACCCTACCGCCGCAGTGCGCGCAGGGCACGACCGTGCCGGCCGGGCGAAAGCACTAGAATCAGCTGCGTTCACATCCTTGTCGAGTCGGGGAGCGAGCCTGTGAAAAAGGGACGGCATCGTCGCTTTGAAGAGGCGCGTGCCCAGAAGCGACAGCTGCTGACGAACGAACTGTCCGAGGAGCCCTGCGCCGAGTGCGGGGCAGAGCCGGCCGACCCACACGCCACGTGGTGCCTGGCCACTGAGGATGACGAAGAGGACGACGACGGCCAGGAGATCCCGGGGCCGCCCTAGAGCGACCACCGATTGTCGCGGGGTTCCACCCGCCGTCCTCTACGCTGTGCGCCGTGCACACCACTCGGCGGGCCTGGTGGCTCCTCTGCGTCGCCCTGGTCACTGCCGGTGGATGTGCCGAGGACAATCCGACGGTGGCGCCTCAGCCTGTCGTGCGCGAGGTGGCGGCCCCGACCACCGAAGCGCCCACCACCGCGCCGCCGACGACCGAGCCGCCGACCACGGTGACCACGGCACCGCCTCCACCGAGCACGTCAACGGCCACGCCGAAGGCCAAGGCAAAGGCCGCGACGACGGCTCCGGCGTCGACGGTGGCGGTCAAGGACGTGGCGCCGGCCACCACCCCCTCGACCACCGCGGTGCGCCGGTCCCCGCCGGTGGCGAGCGCCGCCCGTCCCGTCGTGGGATCGATCGAGAGCTATTCCGGTCTCGGCACCTGGGTCGATGTCTACGACTGGAGCCACTACAAGGGCACGACTCCCACGGTGGGGCCTGACCAGGTCGACCAGATGGCCGACCAGGGCGTGCAGACCCTCTTCCTGCAGACGGCCAAGCACGACACCCCCGACACCATCTCAGAACCCGAGCTGCTGCTGCCGATCATCGACCGGGCCCACCAGCGGGGCATGCGGGTGGTGGCGTGGTACCTGCCCACCCTGGAGGACCCCGCCAACGACCTCAACCGGCTGGTGGCCAGCGCCAACCTCGACGTTGACGGCATCGCGGTCGACATCGAGGCCCGCAACGTCGCCGACGTGCGGGAGCGGTGGCTGCGGTCGGCATACCGCTCGTTGACCGAAGGCCGGTCGAAGGTGCTGCGCATCGCCGACGCGGACCGGATGAACGAGAACGCGGCGAATGCGTTCCTCAAGGGACTGGAGGAGCCGCCGCCTGCGACCGTCTGGGTGCTGGAGATC